>CBDVAV010000490.1:0-4209 GCA_965372055.1 uncultured bacterium
GTGTCTGGCACTAAAACTCTTGGAACCAATTTTTATTCCAGATATAATTTACTTGCAAGAAGGTCATTGATTTTTTTAGAGGGTAGTGCTGGATTTGGTGTGGTGACATACTACAATTCCTCACCTTTTGATGAGGGTTTATTCTCTTTCACCTTTGGACCTGGGGTGAGCTATTTTGTTAGTGAATCAATTTCCATTGATTTCATGGTTCAATATCAGCAATGGTCCATACTATCCGAAAATGTAAATGGCCGATCTGTTGTGCCTTCCATTGGGGCTATCATTTATTTGAATAAATAAGTACACTTTGCCGTTAGCAATAATCAACTCCATAGCCTGGACATGAGTAAAAATACTGATTTATTCAAGATGTATGTTAAAAACAATCCAGACCTCTCTTATATTCAACTCGTGGATGGCCAAAATATTTTCGATGTCTAGAAGGACTCAAACCTTGCAACTTGTAACATGGAACGAGAGGTGAAATGGACTGACCTGTGTGTCAAAATTGCTTTGCCCTTTGACTTGTAGTATACAACATTGACCAGGTCATTTTATCACAGTATCACAGTAGCCTATATTTTTATAACATGATATTCCATATGTATTATTCAGAAGCCCTATATTTGCATTCCATTTTCAAAAAGAGAAGTTGGGAAAGAGAATGGTAGCAGTTAAAGGAAATGAATAATTGCCAACAAACTTGGCTTTTGGCAGACGAAGCTGAAAACTTCAACCGATAAAATGAGTAATTGTTCTTAACATGTTGAATAAGAAAAAGATTTAGTCATTCGGAGAGGTGGGTGAGTGGCTGAAACCAGCAGTTTGCTAAACTGCCGTACCCTTTATCGGGTACCGGGGGTTCGAATCCCCCTCTCTCCGCTCATACAGTTGGCATTTGTCAGTTTCCAGTTACGAGTATTTCTAAATATCTGAAAACTGGAAACAGAAAGCTGAAGACTGATATTTTTACGGGGTGTAGCGCAGCCCGGTTAGCGCACCTGCTTTGGGAGCAGGGGGTCGCAGGTTCGAATCCTGCCACCCCGACTTCATCACGCCACGGCGTGGTTTCGTCGGACAAGCCCGACCTTAAGAATGAGTTCGGGAGAGGGTTTGAGTTGTCATCACACTCAAACTCAAACTCAAAAAAGGGTTCCGTAGCTCAACTGGATAGAGCAGCTGCCTTCTAAGCAGCAGGTTCGGGGTTCGAGTCCCTGCGGAATCACGAGATATGGCAACTAATGGCTGCCTATGGATACTTATGACACCCTATTTTTTTGAAAATCAACGGCAAAAGGTGAAAATGACAATTAACGAGTATTCATAGGTTGTCATAAATTGCCAAAAATTTTGTACCTATTTTGTACCCAAAATTTCTTCGGTAGTGAGTCATAGTTATTTTGACAAATAAAGTATTACCATCTGTTTCTTATATAATTGTAATTTCTTTGATGAGCTTCTATTAATTATCATTTAACTTAATAGTATACTGAACCAGACAAGCAACATCATTACCATTCTTTTTACCAGGAATCAATCCATCCTCCATTAACATCAATTATCAATTATATCTTGTAGTTGATTTAAAATTGACAAATCAACTAATGGTTTTAGATTATTATCTTTAAATGAATATAAAACAAGAAATTCTGGTCTTTCATCTTTGTCGCCTTCGTTTTCTTTAATTTCAGTCACCTTCAATACGAGCTTATCAACATTACTTAGGTATTCGTATTCTATAATCCTGTATTTCGAATTCTGGACTTGCTTTACCTCTAAGGTTGAATGATCATATACATAAAGCTGTTTGAAATCATCCTCGTTTAATTTTCTGTCATTATTGGTGTCTTCGTCCCAGCCCGTAAAAACAATTAAAGACTTTTTCTTTGACTTAAATACATTGTACCTGTCAATATTGACTCGTTTATCGAGTAAGACACGAATTTCAGAGGAAGAAAAATTGTAAAGTATAATGTTGTTATAGTGCCCATATCCGTAATAATAGAAATCCCCGGCACTACCTTTAATATCTAATAATCCAAGAATATTATCATCTCGTGAAGTGGGATCTGTTAATTTTTTATGATAGACCGGGATCAGATATGTTTTAGTGGCTGTGTCAAATGAATGAATACCTTCAATTGAAATAATTTGATTTCTAGTATTGAGTTCTTTGAGTGAATCAAGCTCTTCTTTCACGATTAAGGTATTATCGTCATAAGTTCTTACTCTAAACTCATCTATCAAAAATACTATTCCTGCATAAAGTAATATTATTGCAAGGGTCGTTCCAAGTATCGCAAAGAGTATTTGATTGTACTTCTTGATTTTGTCCATAATATATGATTGTAATTTTGCCAACGTCATGAGAATCTGACTTCACTCATCAAGTATAAACATCTTACATAAAATTATTAAATATTCCTGATATTTTTATATCTGGTAGAAATAAGAAACTCTCTTTAACCACTATGACCAGTCTCACCCACTCACTTAAACTATGGTTGGGATCGTAATTTTGAATTAGGATCCAGAATTTAGAGACCAATTGGGGAAAAAACGATCACCTTATTTTTCTACCAGCTATATTATAATCTTTAGGGTCTTTCTTATTAAGGCTTAAATGCCCATTATCAAACACTAGATCATCATCTGCATAGCAAATTTCTGTTACCTGGGTAATTACTGCCTTAATTGGTTTCTCACTTCCATTATCCCCAATAGATACAAAGATCAAATAATTACTTTGTATAACCGTCTAATGGATTGAATTATCTTAAATATAAATAATAAATAGTCGAAAAATATTATATTCTGATTGTTCACAAATGCTCATAAATTTTGTACCTATTTTTTACCCGATCAATGAGCCCTGCACAACACCAGCTAATTTCATAATTCCAAGTCCCAAATTTGGGACATTCTATCAATACCGTAAATCAAAGCCTATTTAGGGCTCATTTTATAACTTTTCTAATACGTGTCAGAGGTATTGAAAGTAGAAGTTCCATCAAAAGATAAATTCAAAGAACAGAAAGAAGAAGCTAGAAAAGAAAGGTTAAAACAGAACATGAAAGTAGAGTGTTGTGAAAAGATATAGATCACCCTTGAAAGAGGATTTGATGAATGGATTGATGATACAAGATTAAAGATGGATTGATCAATTAGTCAATATTTAAGGTATGGTATGATGGACCTCATTAAAAAGGTTCTGATAGGGTGCTTTGAAAAAAAACGAAATTTGGTAACCCTCCACAAAGGGCGGGCAATCTTGAATGGTAAAATCATGTGGGTTGTGCACGGAGTTTATAAAGTCGGTAATTGACAATTTATTATCAGATATTAGCTAATTAATATTCATCTTCATTAAAGAAAAAATCTTCTTTGGTTGGATAATCTGCCCAAATTTCCTCAATGTTCTCAAAAGGTTGTCCATCATCTTCCATCTCCTGTAGATTCTCAACAACTTCTAATGGCGTACCAGATCTGATTGAAAAGTCAACCAATTCATCTTTTGTAGCCGGCCAGGGTGCATCCTCAAGATATGATGCGAGTTCTAAAGTCCAGTACATATACTTCTTTTGAAATGGTTACTGAATAATCGAGCAAAAATAAAATTTAATTGAATATATCAAACTCTGTTTGATATATTTTATATAATAAAGTTACTTCATTAAACTCTCGGTGACAAATAATACAAGCACTGCACAACACCAGTTGATTTCATAATTCAAAGGGCCAAATTTGACCTTTTCCTTCTTATTGACCCTTTCCTTCTTAATTGATGATCAAGGCTTATTTTTGTAACTTTTTATCACTTAACCAAGATCGGCTTTGGCTGAATATAATTCTTATCACACCAACCTGGTCCTATTACATAACTTCAACTCACTTCCAGATGAATTCAAAGTAGTAATCCCAAAAAGCACCTTGAAGAACTGGAACAAAAGAGATATTAGAAAGATTATCGGCTGCGATTCACTGGCTGATAAGGATATCAATCTATTAAGGCAGATAGTGACAAGTAAGAAATTACTCATTGCAGCCAAAGCCTTATACTTTGTCTTTTCAATCGTATCTACACTATTCAAACACGCTACCAACAAGGCAGAGCTATTTAAGGATTACAAGAACACCATCCTTAAAACAATTTCAAAGGTAAAATCGACACTTGGAGTTAAGAGGGTATTGAAGTGGATTGGCATTATA
>CBDVAV010000491.1:0-4206 GCA_965372055.1 uncultured bacterium
GTCAAAGATATTTCTCATAAAAATGTAGAACTTTTAGAAGAGGTGGACAAGGAGATTATTGGTGGATTTAAATTGAAAGTAGGAGATAAACAAATTGATCAATCACTCCAATCAAAAATTAAAGAACTGGAATTGAAATTTAAAGATAACCCTTATATCAGGGATTTTTAGGATAATCAAATAAAATAGAAAATGGCAGACGTTAGACCAGATGAGGTATCAGCAATATTACGGGAACAGTTATCAAATTTTAAGACCGAGGCAGAATTGGAAGAAGTGGGAACCGTGTTGCAAGTCGGTGATGGAGTGGCTAGGATTTATGGACTCAATAAAGCACAATCAGGAGAGTTATTGGAGTTCGAAAATGGGTTAAAGGCCCTTGTTCTTAACCTTGAGGAAGATAATGTAGGGGCTGTGCTTTTTGGTGATTCTAAAGATACTAAAGAAGGGGATACTGTAAAAAGGACAGGAAGAATAGCTTCCATCAATGTAGGTGATGGTTTATGTGGCAGGGTAGTGGATACATTGGGAGTTCCCATGGATGGGAAAGGCCCAATCGAAGGAGAGCTTTTCGAAATGCCTTTAGAGAGAAAGGCTCCAGGGGTTATATACCGGGAACCAGTTAGTGAACCATTACAAACTGGGATCAAAGCTATTGACTCGATGATCCCAATTGGAAGAGGCCAAAGGGAGTTGATCATAGGCGACCGGCAAACAGGAAAATCTGCTGTTGCGATTGATACCATAATCAATCAAAAAGAGTTTTATGAGAAGGGTGAGACAGTATATTGTATTTATGTTGCCATAGGACAAAAAGCATCAACTGTTGCCAATATTGTGGCTACCCTGGAAAGATACGGTGCATTGGATTATACGATTATTGTATCTGCAACCGCTTCAGATCCAGCACCGATGCAGTTCTTTGCACCATTTACCGGAGCCTCCATTGGGGAATATTTCAGGGATACTGGCAGGCCTGCGCTTGTAATATATGACGACCTGTCTAAGCAAGCTGTTTCCTACAGGGAAGTATCACTTTTGCTGAGGCGGCCTCCGGGTAGGGAAGCTTATCCCGGGGATGTTTTTTATTTGCATTCCAGATTGTTGGAAAGAGCAGCTAAGATCAACAGTAATGATGAAATTGCAAGGCAAATGAATGACCTGCCCAAATCCTTGCGGGGAAAAGTAAAAGGTGGTGGTTCTTTGACAGCCTTGCCATTAATTGAAACCCAGGCCGGCGACGTCTCCGCTTACATTCCTACCAATGTTATTTCTATCACCGATGGCCAGATATTCCTGGAAACCGACCTGTTCAACTCGGGGATCAGACCGGCCATTAACGTGGGTATTTCTGTATCAAGAGTGGGTGGATCGGCCCAAATAAAATCCATGAAAAAAGTAGCAGGAACACTAAAACTTGACCAGGCACAGTTCAGGGAGTTGGAAGCCTTTTCCAAATTTGGTTCAGACCTCGATGCTGCCACAAAACTTACAATCGTAAGAGGAAGGAGAAACCTTGAGGTATTAAAGCAAAATCAATACTCACCTGTTCCGGTTGAACATCAAGTGGCAATCATTTATGCCTCTACCAATGGGTTGCTCGATAATATTCCCCCAAATAAAGTAGCAGATTTTGAAACAGAGTACCTAAGTGTTTTAGATGCAAATCACCGGGGGGTATTGGATGGCCTTCGTGCTGGTAAGCTGGAAGATACCTCAGTTGAAACCATGAAAACCGTGGCTATTGATGTAGCAAAAAATTATCGGAATTAGCACCCTCAACAATGCCAAACTTAAAAGAAGTCAAAACCAGGATCGGGTCGGTGGCCTCCACACAACAAATCACCAGAGCTATGAAAATGGTAGCTGCGGCAAAGTTGAGGAAAGCACAAGACAGGATTATCCTGATGAGGCCCTATGCTGAAAAGCTGGGAATGGTTTTAAAGAATGTGGCTGCTGGATCTACTATAGATGATAATGTGTTTGGGGAGGTCAGGAGTGAATCAAAAGTATTGTTGATTGTTATTACTTCTGACCGCGGATTGTGTGGGGCTTTCAACAGTGCTGTTCTCAAAGGAACATTAAGGTTGGTTGAGGAAAAATACAAAAATCAGCAGGACAGGGGTGACCTAACTGTAATGCCAATTGGTAAAAAAGCGGTGGATTTTTTCAGAAAAAAAAATTATCAAATAATAGAAGATTATTCCCATTGCATACCTGAATTGACCTTTGATAATGCCAGGAAAGCTGCAGAATATACCATGAATGGATTTTCTGAAGAAGATTTTGATAAAGTAGAATTGGTCTATAATGAATTTAAAAATGTTGCCACCCAGGTTCAGGTTGTTGAGCAATTCTTGCCCATAGCCCCACCTGAAGAAGTGGGACAATTTTCCCAGGTTGATTATATTTATGAACCATCGAAAGAATTTATTGCCATTGAGCTTATCCCCAGGTCCCTAAAGATCCAACTTTACAAGGCCCTGTTGGAATCCAATGCCGGGGAAATGGGAGCGAGAATGACAGCCATGGACAAGGCCACGGAAAACGCAGGTGAACTGTTGGATGAACTCAGGTTAACCTATAATCGTACACGACAGGCAGCAATCACAAAAGAAATCCTGGAAATCGTAGGTGGTGCGGAAGCGTTGAAATAAATCGAGTTTGAGTTTGGGTTTGAGAGTGAGTGTGAAAGTGAGTTCGAGATCGTGAAGGTCTGAACTGTGGATGGCATACCTGAGTTTTTTACTTATTACCATGAACAAAATCCTATCTCTTTTCCGTATTCTCAGTTTGGATATAGTAACCGGAGCCTGTGTGGGAACGCTTTTTATAGCGCACTATTTAGATGTAGATTTATCAACAGGTACAGTAATAGTATTAGGCATTTGTGTCTGGTCAATTTACACGGTAGATCATCTTATAGATGCCAAAAAAGTAAGGTCGCATGCCCACACCCTGAGGCATCGATTTCATCAAAAATGCTTTAAATATCTTATGGTGATAAACCTGATAGCAATAATTATTGGCGGGGCGTTAGCCATTGGTTTGCCATTGCATACATTGATTACTGGGATGGGGCTCACTTTTTTGGTGGTTGCTTATTTCATCATTTTCAACAGTTCTAAAATCAGGATACCTAAAGAATTTGTTGGTGGGGTAATTTACACCACTGGGATTTTTATCGCACCGGTAACCGTGCCAGATTTCCAGTTTGAGATGGGAATAATTTTGATATTTGCAGAGTTTCTCACCATAGCCTGGATGAACCTGATTTTGTTCTCTTTGATGGAAGTCGATGTTGATATCCTGGACGGACATCAATCAATTGCCAGGAAATGGGGCAAAAAACGGGTTATTTCGCTGATTAATTATATGTTTCTTGGTTTCATTATTCTGATTTTGTTATCATTAACCATTGGCATAGGCCAGGGGTTTCTTAAATATCAATTACTAATGGCTGTAATGGGATCGATTTTGTACCTGATATTTTTAAGGCGGAATTACTTTAAGCTACACGAAAGTTACAGGATTATCGGGGATGCTGTCTTCATTTTACCTTTAGTAATACTGTAATGAGCAATGGATTTGACAGGTTGGCACCATATTATGATCCTCTGGCACGATTGGTTTTTGGAAATACAATTGAAAATTCACAAGAACAATTTCTTTCCCAAATAAGGTTAAATTCCAGGGTGTTGATTGTTGGAGGTGGCACAGGTAACATTTTAAAAAAATTGTCAGCCATACCTGGGATTTTCATTATATATGTCGAAGCTTCTAAAGAGATGATCAACAGGGCGAAAGATAAAGTTGAAAACTCGGGAGGTACTAAATTTATTCATACTACAATTGACGACTTTAACTATGATGGCCATTTTGATTATATCATTACGCCCTTCTTTCTCGACCTTTTTAATGGGCCGTCATTAGATCTGGTAATGAAAAAGCTTCACGGCTATTTAAAAGAAGATGGGCAATGGTTGTTTACTGACTTCCAGTTGGGAAGTGGATGGAGGAAATTATGGCAAGTACCCTTGTTAATGCTGATGGTGATATTTTTTCGGCTCACTTGTAGAATTGAAGCAAAGACACTTCAAGATTTTGACAAGCATTTTTGGCAAATGGGATATTCGTTGGACAAGGAGAAGGTGTTTTATGGAGAGTTTATCGTGGGAAGGGTATACAGGAAGACATAACTAAACT
>CBDVAV010000492.1:0-4199 GCA_965372055.1 uncultured bacterium
CATTTCTACATTATCTTGATTTAGGACCTCAGTTTAGTTCCCTTGGAAAGTATACCAAAGTGATGCAGACGAGGAAAAACGTCTCCTCTAAACTGGACAAGTTCAGAAATGAACCGGATATAAATAAGTTTGGAAAAATAACCCAAGTTTTATCCAAGAATCGACAGATCCTTGTTCAGGTAGTTAAAGAGCCGATATCTACAAAAGGGCCGCGATTATCATCTGAGTTATCAATTGCGGGCAGGTACTTGATACTTGTCCCCTTCTCAAATGCCGTCAGTATTTCAAGAAAGATTACTAATGGTAATGAAAGAAAAAGGTTACTAAGGTTAATGTCTTCCATTAAACCGACGAATTTTGGCGTGATCATAAGAACAGTTGCAGAAGGAAAAGATGTGGCTGAATTAGACGCTGATCTACGCAACTTGGTTGGAATTTGGGAGAACGGCATTAAAACCCTTCGAACAGCGAAGCCACGTGAAAAAATCATTGGGGAAATGAGCATGGCATCTTCACTGTTACGGGATGTCTTAAATGAATCGTTTGACAACATTATCATCGATGATAATAAAGTATTTGAAGAGGTAAAGAGTTACACCAAACAGATAGCCCCCGGAAAAGAAAAAATTGTAAAAATATATAATGGCAGGGTAAAGATTTTTGAGAACTTTGGCATCGAGAAACAGCTGAAATCCCTTTTTGGTACTACTGTTAGCCTTAAGGGGGGAGGGTATTTGATCATTGAACATACCGAGGCACTTCATGTTATTGATGTTAACAGTGGAAATAAATCCAACAGGGAAGATAGCCAGGAAACCACTGCTTTCTCTGTAAACCTTGAAGCCGCTATTGAAGTGGCACGTCAGTTGCGGTTACGTGATATGGGAGGTATCGTGGTAATAGATTTCATTGACATGAGAAAAGCCGCTAACCGCAAGATGGTCTACGAGAAGATTAAGGAAGAAATGAATAGTGAAAGGTCAAAATTCACTGTATTGCCTTTGTCTAAATTCGGATTAATGCAAATAACCAGACAAAGAGTAAGGCCGGAAATGAGTATTGTAACACAAGAGAACTGCCCTTCCTGTAATGGTACAGGTAAAATCGGGGCTTCTATCCTTGTTTCTGATGAAATAGAAAAGAATATTGATTTTATTTTTTCCAAGCAGAATGAGAAGAGGATTTCAATTTCAGTACACCCCTACTTGTATGCTTATTTTACCAAAGGATTACCCTCTAGGCAACAAAAATGGTTTTTGAAATACAATAAATGGGTGAAATTGGTGGAAGATTCTTCATTGGCAATTATGGCCTTTGAAATACATAACCTGCAAGGTGAAAAAATTCAAGTTTGATCTTATTGCCCTGGTTATTCAAAATGCATCAATCAAATGATAAAAGCAAAGTGGGTTTATTTGTTATGCCTATTTGAGGCCTTTGGTTGCAGAGAAAAAAGTTGCGAAACTATTGACTCTGGTGCACTTGAAGTTAATATTACTCTTGAAAGGCTAGAAAATGAATTATTCTCATTAGAGTCAAAAACAGAAGTTGCCGAATTTCTGGAGAGAAACAAGACGCTTAAAGAGCATTTCCTTGTAAGTGCTCAATATCCACATGATTCAATTCTAGTTACTAATCTGTACGATAGGATTAAGAATCCATACATTGATTCGCTACTGATGGAGACCAGGGAAGTATTCAGTGACTTATCTGGGATTGTGAATGAATTTGAAGAGGCGTTCAGACATCTGAAATATTATTACCCGGAAATCAAAACCCCGATAATCCAAACCATGGTCACCGGGATGGGGAGCAGCGAACTGTACATTTCCGATTCTTTAATAATCATTGGACTTGATTTTTACCTTGGACCTGGAGCTACTTATCGGCCTTTGGGAATCCCATCTTATATTTTAGAACGTTACCAAAAGGAATACATAGTCCCAGCTTCCATTCTTTTGTTATCCAATAATTATATCACAGATAATTTCCAGGACAATAGCATGCTGGCCGACATGGTCTACTATGGTAAAAAATTCTACTTTGCCAAGGAAATGATGCCCTGTACCCCCGACAGCCTACTGATCTGGTATTCTGGTGAGGAACTGGAAGATGTCAGGGAAAACCAGGAAATTATATGGGCTAGCTTTGTACAAAACCAATTACTTTATGAGACAAATCACCTTACTAAAAAGAAGTTTCTTGATGAAAGGCCAAAAGTTTATGAAATCGGGGATAAATGCCCAGGAAGAATAGGCACTTGGCTGGGATGGGAAATAGTGAATAAATATATGTCAATAAACAAAGTTGACTTACAATCCCTGATGATCGAGCCCGATGCTCAGAAAATATTCACATTGTCCAATTATAAACCGGAGAGGTAAGTTATAAGGATATAAAATTTTCCAATTTACCAATCAATCTCTCTGTTGGAAATTCTTGTTCAGCTAATTTTCTAGAGTTTCCCTGGTACTCTTTCAAATGATCCCTGTCAATTAAAAAGGGCTTAATCTTTCTATTGAAATCATTTATATCCCCTTGTTGGTAATGGAAACCACAATTATTGCTTTCGATCAAATCTTTTATCCAACCCTTGAAATTTATTATGATCAACTTCCCCCCAGCCAATCCATCAAATAGTTTGTTAGGACTGCCAGTGGTAAGTACAGAAAGATTTTTGTAAGTGATTATGATGGCCTGCGAAGTGTTCATTTTTTCTACAACCTCATCTCTGGTACCAAAGGGAAAGAAGGTAACATTTTCCAATCCATAATCCTCTGCCATAGCTTTTATTTTTTCGGAGTCTTTACCTTCCCCCATGATCTGAAAAATTATATTATTTTCTTTCCGCTGATGCTCAGCCAGCAAAATAATATCCTCAATGTTATTTGCTTCACTAATCGCCCCAAAATAGGAAATTACAAAGGGATCACTTTTATCTGAAGGTGAATTACATTTCATTGGGTTATAAAAGTTAATATCAGCCATGTTGGGGATAACCTCTACATCAGCTTTAGGCACTTTGCTTAAAATATAGTCCTTTATTGGAGGTGATAATGCAACTATTTTCCAAGCAGATCTATAAACCTTATTCTCGAATGAATAAAGAAATTTTTTGATCAAAGGATTTTTGATTACGCCGAATTCGATTGGGGCCTGCGGCCAAAGGTCGCCTACTTCAAATACATAAGGTTTTGAATAAAAAAAATTCAACCATAAGGCAGGAGCTCCCACGGTTAATGGAGATGAGATTACATATAATAAATCCACATTCTTTACTTTGGGGGCTTTCCGTATACAAAGCCAGGTATAATGCAGAAAAGAAACAATTCTTTGTCGTTTAGTAAAGCGGTTATGATAAGATACTGGCAAATAATGGACTTCAATATCACCGATGTTTTCAACTTCATTGCTCCTATGACTCCCAGAAGTGATTACGGAAATTTTATGGCCGTGGGCAGATAATCCTTTTGCCAAATAATACGAACGGATAGCCCCCCCTGTTTCCGGAGTAAGAAAGTACTGGTGAATGATTAAGATGTGCATCCCAAATTTGTAAGACCAAAATTCTGATCAAAAGTTGAACTTATCAATCTTAATCAGAAAAAAGATTTTGGCATACTGGATCATTCACCACTCACAATTGTATTGTAGTTGTCATAAATCAGATAGCAATAAAATGCCAATTATCTTCTAATTGAATGTAGGCCAACAGATTTGGAATAGTCCAAAATCTTATCAATTGTTTGACCTGACGGTGATTCTTCAATCTTATCCAGTTGCTGAATGGTGCTTTTTAGCTTTTTATACAGTTCCAAAATAACATCATCACAAATCAATGCATTCTCAATTTCCTTGTTTTCCTGATCTGATGTTTCGTGGTAAATGTATCTGATTAATTCATCTTCGGTAAATGTTTTGGTCATAGGCATTTTTATATTTATCCATTTTTTTCCTTAGGTTGATTAATGCATAACGCATTCTTCCTAAGGCAGTGTTAATACTTACATCGGTAGTTTCTGCAATTTCATGAAAGCTCATCTGCATATATTGGCGCATAACCAATACTTCCCTTTGGGCATCCGGCAATTCTTTGATGAATGCTTTGAGTCGTTCGTGAGTGTCTTTAACTATTTGTAAAGATTCAACAGAGTCTTCTGAAAATTCAAGTGTGTTAAATACTTTACTTCCATCCTCTA
>CBDVAV010000493.1:0-4195 GCA_965372055.1 uncultured bacterium
CCCCCCGAGCCAGTCGTAATTTTCCTCCGTGGTGATGGCTTTTAGTGCCAATCCAGGTTACCCATCGGTTTGATTGGCATCCAGCAGGTTCTCCCTGAAATCTAAATTCTCCGATAGAAGATAATCTAGATTTATAAAAGTCGAAGATTTGTCTGCGACGCTTTACTCTATCTTCAAGCACTTGCATTTGACCTAATCCAATAGCAGCATTAATATTTCCCATACGGTAATTGTATCCGATTTCTGAATGTTGATAATGAACAGCACTATCACGTGCCTGAGTGGCTAAGAATTTGGCTCTGTTAATATATTCACTATTATTTGATAACAATGCCCCGCCCCCACTGGTGGTGATTATTTTATTTCCATTGAATGACAATACACTTAAATCACCAAGTGATCCAGCCATTTGTTCTTTGTATTTTGAGCCCAATGATTCTGCGGCATCTTCTATTATTGGAATGTTGTATCGATGTGCGATTTCCTCAATCTCATCCATTTTAGTAGGCATCCCATAGAGGTGGACGGGGATTATCGCTTTGGGTTTTAAGTTTCGGGTTTTCAGTTTTTTAATGGCTTCTTCTAGAAGGTTTGGATCCATATTCCAGGTATCTGGTTCAGAATCAATGAAAACTGGGGTAGCATTCTGATATATAATTGGATTTACGGTACCGGCGAAAGTAAACGATTGGCAGAGGACTATATCATTGGCCTCAACATTGAGAATTTTAAGAGCTAAGTGGATAGCAGCTGTTCCTGAACTTAAGGCAACTGCATTTTCCACACCTGAATAATCTTTCAGTTCTTGTTCAAAGGCATCAATTTGAGGGCCAACGGTTGATATCCAATTGGTTTCAAAGGCCTGATTAATATGCTTTAATTCATGATCGCCCATGTAGGGTGGGGAGAGGTATATCTTTTGTTTTTCTATCAAGATTTTACGATTCTACCAGGCACTCCAACCACTTTACATCCATTTGGTATATTCTCTTTAATGACACTCCCAGCTCCAATTACTGCCCACTCCCCTATTTTAATATTAGGAATAATTGTGCTACCTGCTCCAATCAAACTCCCCTCTCCAATTTGTACACCTCCACAAACAGTAACTCCTGGGGCTACATGCACGAATGATCCAAGAATACAATCATGATCTATGGATGCCTTGGTGTTAACTATTGAATGGTTTCCTATTTTAACACTATTATTTATAACAGAACCTGCCATTATTACACTGCCTGCATCAACAAAAACTGAGTTATCAACTATTGCCAATGGATGTATCGCTTTAGAAAAGGAAAAATCTTTTAATTCTAAGGCCAATTTCTTTCTCGTCTTATTATTTCCGATAGAAATTATCAATTTAGAATTGTTCAATAGGTCTTGGTTAAATTGACAAACCTTGTAATCAAATAAATTCGTAATTTCTTTATTATCATCAAATAAGCCATCAATTTCTACTCCATTTAGTGTAAGAATATCTATTATTACCTTAGCATGTCCACTAGCCCCATATAACCACATAATTAATATTTCTAATTATTTCCTGTAAATTTTGGCATTGGTTCATCTCTGGAAGAGTTGATGCCTTCTCTTTTAATTACATTAATAACAGTCATCCATAAAATCTTTAAATCTAAAGCGAAGGACATATTCTGTACATACCAAATATCCAATTCAAACTTTTCTTTCCACGAAATAGAATTACGCCCATTTACCTGAGCCCAGCCAGTAATTCCTGGTCTAACATCATGTCTTTTGCTTTGCTCCTTATTGTAAAGTGGCAGGTATTCTTCAAGCAAAGGCCTTGGTCCAATTAATGACATCTCTCCTTTTAGCACATTAATCAACTGAGGAATTTCGTCTAAAGATATTTGTCTAAGGAATGCCCCGAATTTGGTTAGCCGATCTTTATCAGGTAATAATTTTCCACTTTGATCTCTTTGATCAGACATTGATTTGAATTTGTAATAGGTGAACAAGGTTCCATTTTTTCCAGGCCTATTTTGCTTAAATAAAGGATTTCCATGATTGCTGAATATAAGTATAATTGTAATCATGATAATAATTGGTAAAGTAATTATCAAACCCAAAACTGAGCAAAACACATCAAATAATCTTTTAACAACTCTGTTATACACTGGCCAAGTGTTTTAAATACTCTTTTGCAACAACATCCCTATCAAAATGTTGTCTGGCATAGAAATAACCATTTTCGCCCATTCGGATTAAATCCTCCCCATCACGGATTTTTAAAATACCTTTAGCTATTTCATCAGGATTTTCCGGTTCAACATAAATCCCACATTTTGCATCCTCAACCAGTTTTTTTGAAATACCATCAATTGCCATTAAAACTGGCTTTTTGCAGGCCATATAATCAAAGGTTTTATTCGAATAAATTGTCTTAAAAGTTTCCACTTTCTTAAGCACGGATGCACCTAAATCAGAAGCTAATATGTATTTGAACACTTCTTTCCTGGGAACAGGATCAATAAAAGTCACATTAGATATATTTCTCTTTTTGACTTCCTTGATCAGGTTTCCCTTAAGCATTCCATCCCCAATCAAAAGAAACTTGATTTTCTCTACAAGTAGCAATTCAGCTGCATCAATTAATTGTTCGAGGTGATTGGCTACTCCGTGCGCACCTACATATATCACTACAAAGCAATCTTCTATATTTAATTCCTGTCTAAATTTATCGATATTAAATTTATCAAGAAGTTCATCGGTTAAGGTGAAATCAGAAGCGTTAGGTATATAAATAACTTTATCAGAAGATATACCTTTATTTTCGATTAAGGTAGTTTTAAAAGCAGGAGTTAAAACATTGATCAATTTTGAATGTCTATAAATAAGTTTTTCGAAAAAATATGAAAGCTTAATTATCATTTTATTTTTTAACACTCCTGTTTCAATTGCAGATTCCGGCCACAAATCCCTTATTTCAAATATCATTGGTATCCGCTTAATTTTTGAAATTATGTATCCGGAAAGGCCTACAAATAAAGGCGGTGAAGTCACTATTAAAACATCATACTTATTCCTGAGCTTAAATAATCCAACCAGAGTGCTGGAAAAAACAAATGAAAAGTAGGCCCACAATCTTCCAATAAAATTTTTGTTATATCCCCTTGTCACATAGCATCTAACCACCTTTAAATTATCCGAATAATTAGAAGTGTATGAGATTTTCCTTTTATACTTGTTAGGGATTTTTCCAGTAAGATAATTCACCCTTCCAGCCAGGACAGTAATATTATGACCCGCTTCCGCCCAGATCCTAGTCATCTCATTGAACCTTGAACCACCGGGATCGTCATTTTCCAGAAAGTATTGGTGAATGAGTAATATTCTCACTAAATGTTGATCTTTATTTTAGTGGTTAATTTATTTTGAAAAGATTTAAAAAACTTAGTAGAGATTGAATCTATTAATCCATAATTACTTGCATATTTCCCATCAACATCTTTAATGTCAATTGTATTATTTTCGAAATCTTCGCAAGTGAGAGTTACCTGATCAACAAAATCAGGATTGATATGCCAAAGTTGTTTCATTTCAATATCATCTGGTTTGTTATGGACAATATCCTCTACAATCCCTTGATACTTGTTCTTAATTCTCCTCACTGTTCTTTCATGTTTTAGATTTCTGTTTATGGATTTATATGCAGAAACAATCCCTCTGAATTCCCAATAATCTTCATTGTCAACAAAATCAGCACCTATGGCCTTAGTCCAATTGTACCAGATAAACCTTGGGCCCTTTTCCATTTGATCCAAATCTCCAAGCTGAACAGTATTATGGGCAGAGGTGGAATTAAAATAAGAGACTTCAGTTTGAAGTCCGTTATATAAATATGTTCCAGCATCCCTAATTATATTATTGCCATTTAACCAAATATCTAGATGAAGATTGTCGGCTTGAGATGGCCTGTCACGGTGAGATCCGGATCTAATAAAAGTCAGGGAGTTTTTATCCTTTGATGTATAATAACCGCCAATTTTAAATGAATTTGAAGAATAATGATGTTGCGTTTCAATGTATTTCGGTTTAAGGCCATACCAATTTAAGTCATCAAAATTACATAATTCCGTTCCTTTCTCAACAGGGATATCAATTGCAGCTTTTAAGGCATTTAATTGAGGTCTATAATTCCGGAAGTTGGCACTGTTCAATGGAAAAAACA
>CBDVAV010000494.1:0-4171 GCA_965372055.1 uncultured bacterium
TTTCAATTGACAGATCAGGGATATTAACGGTCTGATTTGGCAGATTAATTTTTAAGACCAACCCTGGGTTATTCTTTATCAGTTTAAATATTTTATTAAGAAATTCATTCGAAACCTGTACGGGGAGCAGTTCATTGTTCAAGGCATTATTTTTAAATATATCGGCAAAGAAACTGGAGATCACCACCTTGAATCCATAATCATAGAGTGCCCAGGCTGCATGTTCCCTACTTGATCCACATCCAAAATTTTCCCCTGCTACCAGTATCTCTCCGTTAAACTTTGGATCATTCAAAACAAAACCTGCCATTGTATCACCTCTTGTATTAAATCTCCAATCCCTGAACAAATTTTCACCGAAGCCTTCACGTGAGGTAGCTTTTAAAAACCTTGCTGGTATTATCTGGTCTGTATCGATATTATCGATATTCAATGGAACACAGGTCGATATTAATGTTTCAAATCCTTTCATCTTACTTAAATAAAATCCCTCACATCAGTTACATATCCGTTTATTGCTGATGCCGCGGCAGTAGCAGGGCTTGCCAATAAAGTTCTTGATCCGGGGCCTTGTCGGCCTTCAAAGTTTCTGTTGGAAGTGGAAATGCAATATTCACCGCTTGGTATTTTATCATCATTCATGGCCAGGCAAGCCGAACAGCCCGGTTGTCGCAACTCGAACCCGGCTTCTTTTAATATCACATCCAATCCCTCTTCTTTTGCCTGTTTTTCCACTTGTTTTGATCCGGGAATAATCATTGCATTTACGTTCTTAGCTTTCTTTTTACCTTTAACGATCCCAGCCACCAATCTCAAGTCTTCAATCCGGCCGTTGGTGCAACTACCAATAAATATATAATTCACCTTTTTGCCCAGTAAAGATGTTCCTGGATCAAAATCCATGTACTTCAACGATTTTTTTAGAGAAGTTTCCTGGCCATTCACTTGAGAATATGTTGGTATTTTATTGGTCACCTCTATACCCATTCCGGGGTTTGTCCCAAAGGTGATCATAGGGGCAATATCTTCAGCATTAAATACATGATTCTCATCAAATTCAGCATCTTGATCAGATTTTAAATCTTGCCAAACATTTTGTACACGATCCCATTCGATGCCTTTTGGTACAAATTTCCTCCCCTTGAGATATGATACTGTTTTACTATCGGGTGCTATCAATCCTCCCCTGGCTCCCATTTCAATACTCATATTGCAAATTGTCATCCTCCCCTCTATGCTCAACTCGCTGATAGTGCTTCCTGTATATTCAATAAAATAACCAGTCGCTCCACTTGATGTCAGTTTTGCTATGATGTGGAGGATGATATCTTTAGCGGTAACTCCTTTTTGTATTTTTCCATTTACCTCAATTTTCATAGTCCTTGGTTTGGACTGAAGCAGACATTGGGTTGCCATTACTTGTTCCACTTCACTGGTCCCTATTCCGAATGCAATTGTTCCCAAAGCACCGTGTGTTGAGGTGTGACTGTCCCCACAGACTATTGTCATTCCCGGTTGGGTTATACCTAACTCTGGCCCAATTACATGGACAATGCCTTGTGATTGATGTCCTAAACCATATAACTCCACACCATTTTGCTTGCAATTTTCGATAAGTTTCTCAATTTGGAGCCTCGAAAGTTCATTCTTAATAGGAAGATGCTGATTTATGGTTGGAACATTATGATCAGCGGTGGCAATGGTTTGTTGAGGTCTCAGTACTGTTCTTCCCTTGGCCTTTAATCCGGCAAATGCTTGCGGGCTGGTGACCTCATGGATTAAATGCCTGTCAATATAGAGTACATCAGGGCCATTTTCTACCTGGGTGACTACATGTTTATCCCATATCTTATCGAATAACGTCCTTGCTATCATTGGATTTTTCCTCAACGTACAATCACAGAGACAAACTCGCTGTTTAATAGTTCTTTCAAGTATTTCTCATTTACAACCTTTACACTTTCCGCCATTTCCAGGAATTTAGGATAGATTTCTTCCATCTCAGCTTTCGACAGATCAACATCCATTTGTTTTAACCTGTAGTTGAGTGCAGCCCGTCCACTTCTGGCAGTTAAAATTATTGATGATTGATCCACACCTACTTCTGAGGGATTGATTATTTCATAATTGTCCCGGTTTTTGATCACACCATCCTGATGAATTCCTGAAGAATGGGCAAAAGCGTTACTGCCAACAATGGCTTTGTTTGGCTGTACAGGCATATTCATGGTTTCTTCCACTAATCGGCTAATGGAAAATAGTTTGGTAGCGTCAATATTGGTATGGTAGTTAATAAGCCGATGTTTCTTCATGATCATCACCACTTCCTCCAAAGAAGTATTGCCAGCTCTTTCACCTATTCCATTGATAGTACATTCAATTTGCCGGGCTCCGTTTTGTATTGCTGAAATTGAATTTGCAGTGGCCAATCCAAGATCATTATGACAGTGGGCTGAAACTGTTACCTTGCCAATGCCATTAACATTCTCCATCAGGTAGTTTATTTTGGCACCATATTCTTCGGGAATGCAATAACCTGTAGTATCAGGTATATTCACCACTGTTGCCCCCGCCTTTATGGCTGCCTCAATAACTTTTGCCAGGTATTCATTATCTGTCCTTCCGGCATCTTCGGCATAAAATTCTACATCTTCCACAAATTTTTTGGCATATTTAACTGCTGCGGCACCACGTTCAATCACCTTTTCCCTCGTGGAGTATAGCTTTGTAAAAATATGTTGATCGGAGGTCCCTATTCCAGTGTGTATCCTACCTATCTTTGCCTTAGCGACTGCCATACCAGCGCATTCAATGTCTTTCTCGACTGCTCTGGATAAGGCACAAACTGTTGCATTTGTAACGGACTTGGAGACTGCTTTCACAGATTCAAAATCCCCAGGGCTTGAAATCGGAAATCCAGCTTCAATTATATCAACTCCCAATTGATCCAAGGCGTGTGCTATTACGACTTTTTGATCTTTGTTTAATCCACTTCCGGGCACTTGTTCACCATCCCTCAGTGTGGTATCGAAAATGCGTATTCTTTCACTCATAAAATCAGCTTAAGGTTTAGTAATTTTTCAGTGAAATTTGGTCAAGTTGGCAAAATTACTTCGTGGTATGAGTACTAAAAAGCCGTTTTCAAGTAATTTATGATGTTCAACAATAGCAAGATTGGGATAAATATCCGTTTATGGCCTCTATTCGTACATTTTTATCAATAAGAATATCATTCCCAAGCATTAAAAAAAATTGAAAATGAACCATTTGATGCGAAATGGCAGGATTTTTTAACTCTTAAGCATCGATGATAACAGGATTGGTTAATAATATTATAATCAGTTAAATTGCTTCAATATTTTAATAATGCTTTTTAATTATTATTTTTAATAGCAATTATGGCGATCAGGTATACTTTATTGCTTTCTTTCATTCTTACTCCTTTGTTAGAAGCATATTCTCAACCTCAAATAGTGGAGGTAAAAAATTTTCCTCCCAATGTTATCGAAAAGTTAGTAGGAACAGAAGCTCCAGATTTTGAAGGAATTTCCCTAAAGGGTATAAAATATAAATTGTCAGAATTAAAAGGGAAAGTGGTAGTAATAAATTTTATGCACCAGAGATGCGGGGCGTGCATCCTTGAGATTGCTGATTTATTTGAGATATCTAAGACTTATGGCAAAGATACTTTTCAGGTATTATCAATTTCCTACAATAGTAAAGAAGAACTAGCTAAATTAATTGTTGAAACAGATTATGGATTTAAACTGAGAAAAAAGTTTCATAATAGTGAGAATATTAACTTTCCTATTATACCTAACAGGCAAGACATTATGGATTTATACGAAATCAATTTTTATCCTACAACTATCATTATCGATAAAAACGGAATAATTAGAAATACATTATCATACTTCATGTCTGAACCAGGAACTGGGGCTATTTCAAATATTTCTGTTCTTACCACGGAAATTGGTAAACTTCTTCAGTACCCTAAGTAATTCTAAACCCTTCTTTAAATTATGGGTTCACATAAACTCCTTTCTGCTTAAACTCAATCCTCTCTGGCTTATCACTTCAGCAACAGTTCTGTTTTCTATTTTGCTTTCCAACCAGGAGATGATATCAAATTATAAAAACGGCCTTTTCTCATAAGGATCCTTTGCCACCT
>CBDVAV010000495.1:0-4171 GCA_965372055.1 uncultured bacterium
GTGATCCTCTATTTGTTCAATTTCTAGTGGTGCCAAAGTTTCAATTGGAATTGGCACGGGAATTGCTAAAAATTTATAAACTTTCCTTTCACAATGGAACCCACACTAGACTCCTGGACTATTATATTTCTGTTCGCTGCCGTTCAAGGTGTTTTTCTTTCGGTTGTGATTTTTACTTATAAAGGCAGGGATAGTAGGGCTACAGGGTTGTTGGGAGCCATAGTGGTTCTATTTACACTTACACT
This sequence comes from uncultured bacterium, assembly GCA_965372055.1. Taxonomy (GTDB): domain Bacteria; phylum Bacteroidota; class Bacteroidia; order Cytophagales; family Cyclobacteriaceae; genus CBDVAV01. Next base: position 246 of record CBDVAV010000495.1, read on the forward strand.
TTTCTACTATGTTGCCTTTTGGACCGGGTATGTAACGTATTTACCAAATATTGCCGCAGTAGTTTTGATCCTTCCGCTTTTATTTGGCCCATTGATGCTGTTATATTTTAAATCACTTAAAGGGTTAGAGCTAAAAGGGATTGATTGCTGGCATTTTGTACCTTTTACTTTATTTTTTATTCACAATCTGCCTTTCTATTTTGGTTTGGATATCACTTCCACATCTTCTAATTTCCTTGGTCTACTATACCATAACAATGTAATAATTACCTCTACTGTTATTCTTAACTTGCATCTTGCGATCTATAGCATAGTACTGATAGTTATTGAGCGAAATGGCAGTGGGGATGTGCCCAATGCAAACCAAAAATGGGTGCAAACAGCAACCTGGCTTTTTATGGGATTTTCCATAAGCTTCAATGCATATTATATCATGGTGGCAACAAACACGCTGAAGATAGAATATGATTACATGGTCTCTTTTGCCATGTCATTCATCATATATTACATTGGTTACAATGGGTATAAAAGCCCTGCTATTTTTACAGGATTTGAGAAAATGAAATCCATTGGCAAGTATAGAAGATCAACATTGACGGAAAGGGCAGTAGCTTCTTTGGAGTGTGAAATAATAGATAATATGGTAAACCTTAAGCCATACCTAAACAATGACCTAAGAATTCAGGATCTGGCTAATGATCTGGGTTTATCGGTACATCACATTTCAGAAGTGATCAATAGTAAGTTTAACCAGAACTTCTCGGATTTTATCAATTCCTATAGAATAAAAGAAGCCACCAAGATGCTGATAGACCCTAATTTCCAAGATGAAAAGATCATCAACATCGCCTATGATTCAGGGTTTAATAATAAGGTTTCATTTAATAATGCATTCAAAAAGTATACTGGTATGGCTCCTGGGGAGTATAAGGATAAAAATAGAAAAGTAATCAGGTTGAAATCAACCGCATAAGGCATCAAATCCAATTTTCTTTCAAAAAATCAGTGCAGCATTCAAGAGTAACATACTACAAATACTGTTACTTGCTTAAGAAAAGATGCCACATTTAGATAACTAATTACCCATTCACTATTTGAAGATTATGCTTCTTCAGGTTCAAGGTATTCTTTGGCTAACTTTCCCTGGATATCATGTGGAACTGGGGAATACTCTGAAAATTTTCCAGTAAAACTTGCCCTTCCTTGGGTTATTGACCTTAAGGAGGTACTATACCTGTCAAGCTCTGCCAAAGGTGTTTTGGCCTTTATAACCTGGTACTTTCCCTTTGAATCCATACCCATGATTACTGACCTTCTGGTTTGTAGGTCAGTCATTACATCGCCCATTAATTCTTCTGGTACAAATACTTCCAGGTCATAGATTGGTTCCAGTAGCTTTGGGCTGGCATTAATAAATGCTTCCTTAAATGCCATTGTTCCGGCTATTTTAAAAGATATTTCGTTAGAATCTACTGCATGCATCTTACCGTCGTAAACTATTACCCTTATGTCCCTTACATACGATCCGGTGATCGGCCCCTCTTCCATTTTAACCATCACTCCCTTTAAAATAGCAGGTATAAAACGTGCATCTATCACACCCCCGACTATACAATTGAAAAATATCAACTTTCCTCCCCATTCCAGTTCAATCTCCTCTCTTTTTCTAACATTAAATTCGGTTGGGTCTGGCATGCCTTCTTGATGAGGTTCAATCTTTATGTATATTTCACCGAATTGCCCTGCACCACCAGACTGTTTTTTATGTCGGTATGATGCTGATGCAGACTTTTGAATGGTCTCCCTGTAAGATATTCGTGGAGTGGAGAATTCGACATCAATTTTGTATATGTTATTGATGATCCATTTTGTGACTGCAAGATGAAGTTCACCCTGGCAGGATAAAATCATCTGTTTCAATTCCCTGGAATATTCAGCTACTAATGTAGGATCTTCCTGATGGAGTTTGGTCAATATTTCGCCAAGTTTTTCGTCATCTTGCTTACTGGTTGCAGACACTGCAGTTCTCATTCTCGCTTCAGGAAACTCAATTGGCTCAATGGTAACATTATTGGTTTTTGCACTTAAAGTTTGATTTGTGGTTGTATCCTTTAACTTTAGAGTTGCACCAATGTCCCCTGCCACCAGCTTATCAACAGGATTGCGGTTTTTGCCATCCATTATAAACAATTGGCTTAATCTTTCATTAGAACCCGTTTGGCTATTGACCAGGTCCATTCCGGTTGTAACCTCACCGGTAATCACCTTAAAAAATGACATCTTGCCAAGATTAGGCTCTATATGGGTTTTAAACACAAAAAGTACCGTGGGTTTTGAAATGTCGTACCTCAGTTCATCTCCATCAGTGGTAATCTCAGGTTTTGACTCGATTCCAGATGGTGCTACATTATCAATGAAGCCCATTAACCGCCCACTGCCCATGTTGTTTTTGGCAGATAAACAAAAAACTGGGAATAGATCATGATTCAGCATTCCAATTTTGATCCCCTTTCTCATTTGATCTTCATCAAGAGTGCCCTTATCAAAATATAGCTCCATTAATTCCTCATCATTTTCTGCAGCTTTTTCAACCAATTCATTGTGCAACTGATCAGCCCTGTCTTTTTGATCATCAGGAATTTCCAATTTCTCGGGTTTCCCTCCATCAGCCGGAAATTTGTACATTGTCATTTTTAACAGATCAATGATGCTATTAAAGCCATCACCTTGGTTCACAGGATATTGCATGAGGGTAGTGGCAGGCCCAAAACTGGATTTTATATTTTCAATAGTCTCATCAAAGTTTGATTTAGGATGATCAAGTTGATTGACTCCAAAAATTACGGGCTTATTGAATTTATCTACGTAATCCCAGATCAGTTCAGTACCAACTTCTACCCCATGTTGAGCATTGATTAGCATTAAACACGTATCGGCAACCCGTAATGATGAAATAATTTCCCCAATAAAATCATCCAATCCTGGTGTATCAATGATGTTTATTTTATAATCCCTCCATTCGGTATGTAAAGAAGTAGCAAATATTGAATTTCCTCTTTCTTGTTCGATTTCTTGGTAATCAGAAACTGTGTTTTTGCCCTCAATAGTACCACGTCGGTTGATTAATCCTGCTTCGAATAACATGGTTTCTGCAAGAGTGGTTTTCCCTGATTTCGCATTGCCTAATAGAACAATGTTCTTGATGTGATTTTCGTCGTAAACTTTCATAAATAAATATATTAAGATTTCAAATCTTCAATCGAGGACCTCAATCCTTTGAGAATGGGTAAAAATAAGGCAAGTGCCTTACAAATGCAACCGACTTGGTTCAAGAAAATCCTAAAGGAAGTATAAAAGAATAAAACATCTACATCGACCAAGGTGTAAGGCCAAACTCAAACTGTATTTTACAGGAAATAAGATAATTTCCGTACATTTGATTCTTCAAGATACAAGTGATTGGTTTTATTATGGAATAACGCATCTTGGCACAATTTGTGGAGTTTCCAACGTTAGTATATAAACTTAATTATGAAAAAAGTACTGAAGGAGACTATGTTTGATCTGTTTGGTAGCAAGCGAGAATTATCCAACCTTGAAATGACCGTTTTTTATTCCACCATCATTCTGATTTCAGTACTCACTTTTGTACTGACTTAGTTAACAAAGTTCCTGATTTCCATTGCATGTTGATCGAGATTTTCAATATCACTTCCTATTTTCTCCAATAAATATTGAAATGTAGCATCAACCCCAAGAAAAGACTTAATATGCCCTTCTTCAACCAAACTCTTTAATTTCTGAATTACAATTTCAATTTCTGCAGAGCTGTATTTGGTCTCCCTTGTGAGAGTGGCCGACCTTTCCAAGTATTGAATTCTTCTCAATAATTGGAGTCTAGATTCCTCCATTAATATTGCGCCAGG
>CBDVAV010000496.1:0-4142 GCA_965372055.1 uncultured bacterium
GCCTGCTCAAATATCAACCAATCTTTATTGGAAATTTCATCATAATTGGTATTGGTCATTTTTTTTATGGAACTCAAACTTTCCGTGACCATCATAAATTTCACAAAACCCGAAGCTTTTACTTTAAGGAGTTTCACTTCTTCTGATTTAAATTTTCGCTTTGTCCCGTCACCCAATTTTAAGCTAAAAGATTTTAAATGTCCCATGATCATGGTCCCACCGGAAAGCCTACCTTCAATTTCATTCCCATCAGTATCTGTGGCAATGGCATCATTGCCGAACATTGGAGAGAGATTGTCAAGGGGCTGAACAAAGCTCTGTGCAAATATCCCCTGGAAAAAGATCACACATATTATGCTAAAGATTAAATTTTTCATAATGTCAATTTCATTAGTAAGTTATTAAGTTAGGGATTAATGAGTGTTTAATACAAATTATTTCTTACTTATTTAACAGGTATTTAAGCAGTTTGATTTTCACGGTAATCGCTCGCCTATGCCTTGTGATCAATATCCATAGAACTTCAAGCTCAAAACCAATATCCCGCGAAAGGAACAACAGCACTACAAGAGAGGTGTTGCAGGAACAGATTAATAATTACCACTGGCTGGGATAACCTAAGAAAGAAATGAAATCGTTATCTTTGTAAAAAGAAAGATTATGTCAGAGATCATATTTATAGTAGAAGAATCAGCAGAGGGTGGCTTTGAGGCCAGGGCATTGGGTCAATCTATATTTACCGAGGGCGAAAGTATGGAGGAACTGAAACAGAATATACGGGAAGCCATCCGTTGCCATTTTGAAGAGAGTGGCCCAAAAGTAGTGCGCTTGCATTACGTGAGGGAAGAAGTCTTTGCTGCCTGAAATCACCCCGAAACTTATCAGGCAAAGAGTTAGTAATAAAACTAAAGAAATCAGGATATGAATCCACCCGTCAGGTAGGTAGCCATATCAGGTTAACCACACAAGAAAACGGAGAACACCACATTACTATTCCAGGCCACAATCCTCTAAAGGTTGGTACATTATCATCTATCTTGAAAGATGTAGCTGAACATTTTAAAATCACTAGAGGAGAACTAATTGGGAGATTATTCTAGGTAAATAAGGCACATTACACTTCAATCCCCTCCAAATTCGAAAATGCAATCCCACCCTTGTTATCAAGAGTGATACTTACTTTATTGTCCTTTTTGATATTTCCAGATAGGATCTCTTTGGAAAGCTGATTCAATATCTCCCTTTGAAGTACCCTCTTCAATGGCCTGGCGCCAAATTGTGGATCAAAGCCAAGTTTGGCCAGGAAATCCAGCACTTCCTCATCAACTTTTACCTCTAAACCATTATCAGCCAGTCTTTGCTCGATCAACCCAAATTGGATGTCCACAATCTTTCTTATATCTGCCCTAGACAAAGGCCTGAACATGATGGTTTCATCTATTCTGTTCAGGAATTCAGGGCTCATCGATTTTTTCAGCATTTCAAATACTTCAAGCTTCGTGGTCTCAAAAATCCCCTCGGCATTTTCATCTGTTAGGTTTTCAAAGCTCCCCTGGATGTGGTGCGACCCAATGTTGGTGGTCATGATGATGATGGTATTTTTGAAATTGGCTATCCTGCCCTTATTATCGGTCAGCCTGCCATCATCCAACACTTGTAACAAAATATTGAACACATCTGGATGGGCTTTTTCAATTTCATCCAATAGAATTACAGAATAAGGCTTTCTCCTTACCGCCTCGGTAAGCTGGCCCCCTTCATCATAACCCACGTAACCGGGAGGTGCCCCCACCAGCCTGCTCACAGTATGCCGCTCCTGGTACTCTGACATGTCGATCCTTACCATGGCATTCTCATCATTAAAGAGGTACTCTGCCAATGCCTTGGACAGTTCGGTTTTTCCTACACCAGTAGTCCCCAGGAAAATAAAAGAGCCGATTGGTCTTTTTGGATCTTGCAGCCCTGCCCTGCTCCTTCTTACTGCATCCGCTAAAGCTTCAATGGCCTCTTGCTGCCCCGCAATTCTCTTTGAAAGTTCCTCCTCCAAATGAAGCAGTTTTTCCCTTTCACTTTGCAACATCTTTGATACCGGTATCCCTGTCCATTTGGCCACTACCTCGGCAATGTCGTCGCTTTCAACCTCCTCTTTCAGCAGGGGTGTATTGGCCTGGATAGAACTCATTTGCTCTTTTAATTCCTCTAGCCTGGATTCGCTTTCCTGGACTTTCCCGTAGCGCAGTTCTGCTACCCTGCCAAAGTCACCGCTCCTTTCAGCTTTTTCAGCTTCCAATTTATAATGCTCTATATTTTCCTTTTCCTTCTGAATGCCCTGGATGATGGCCTTTTCATTTTCCCATTTAGCTTTGATGTTGTCCCTGGCTTCAGAAAGTACAGCAATGGTCTTGGTCAGCTTTTTTTCTTTCTCCTTATCTTTTTCCCTGCGAATGGCCTCCCTTTCGATCTCCAGTTGCATGATCTTTCTCTGCAACTCATCAAGCTCCTCCGGCAATGAATCAATTTCCAGCCTTAATTTCGCAGCTGCTTCATCCATCAGGTCAATGGCCTTATCGGGCAAATACCTGTCAGTGATATATCTGGAGGAGAGTTCGACTGCAGAAATTACCGCATCGTCCTTGATCCTTACACCATGATGCAGCTCGTATTTTTCTTTAATTCCTCTCAGGATGGAAATTGCATCCCCTTCATCCGGTTCATCTACGATTACCGACTGGAACCTACGTTCGAGGGCTTTATCTTTTTCTATATGCTTCTGGTACTCCTTCAAGGTGGTGGCCCCTATGGCATGCAATTCACCCCTGGCCAAAGCTGGTTTTAATAAATTGGCAGCATCCATAGCTCCCTCTCCACCACCAGCCCCAATCAAAGTATGCATTTCATCAATAAACATGACGATCTCACCATTGGAGTCAGTAACTTCTTTGATCACCGCTTTTAGCCTTTCCTCAAATTCACCTTTGTATTTAGCTCCTGCCACCAATAATCCCATGTCCAGGGCAACCAGCGTTTTGGATTTTAAATTTTCCGGCACATCACCATCTACGATCCTTTGTGCCAATCCTTCCACGATCGCTGTCTTTCCCACACCTGGTTCCCCTATCAATACAGGGTTGTTCTTTGTCCTTCTTGATAAGATCTGCAATACCCTTCTAATTTCATCGTCCCTTCCTATCACTGGATCAATCTTGCCCTGGATGGCCATCTCATTGAGGTTATTGGAATACCTTTCCAACGATCTGTACTTTGATTCAGCGTTCTGGTCTTTTACAGAATTTCCGCCTCGAAGTTCTTTAATAGCTGCCAGCAATGATTTCTTTTCAAATCCTGCATCTTTCAACAAACTTGCTACTTTTTCTTTTCCTGCAAGAAGGCCCAATACTAAATGCTCGATTGCAACGTACTCATCTTTGAATTCCTTAAGTGAGTTGGTAGCATTTTGTACCACTAGTGCCGAATCATTGGAAAGGTAAGGCTGTTGGCCACTGACTTTTGGATATGATTGAAGGATTTCTTCCAGCTTATTTTCAATCTGGGATTGATTTATCTGCAACTTCTTAAGCAAGAAAGGAACTACATTTTCCCCTGAATCAAATATGGCTTTCAGTAAATGTCCTGGCTCAATAGCTTGTTGCCCGTATCCCTGGGCAATTTCTGCGGCCTTTTGTAAAACCTCCTGTGATTTTATAGTAAATTTTTCAAAGTTCATCCTCTCTGTCTTTTACTTTCAATTGTTTTCATAAATTTTCCCTCAAATTGCAATCCACCTGGTTTTTACCTGGCAAAAAACTGTAATTATGTCTGCTTTTTATCATTTGATGTGCTATTCTAAGACATAATGGCATTAATCTTTGCTTTTCATGTATTTCCCTATCACAATCAATGGCTACAGGAGTATTTCAAGTCTTTCCTTTTTTTCTATCTTTGCTTTGTTATGACAGGGACTGAGATACGTGAAAAGATTATTGGATATATGAAAACATTCAAACCCGAAACAATTGGGATATTTGGTTCATATTCTAGAGGGGATCATCTTGAATCCAGTGATATAGATATTTTTATTAAATTTAAAAAGACCATAAATCTATTTGAGCTTGCAAAAATTCATCGGGAACTAACTGAATTAC
>CBDVAV010000497.1:0-4133 GCA_965372055.1 uncultured bacterium
CTTGTCATAGCTTCTGGTTGCAAGATAATCGCCAATAGCATAGGGTATTATAAAATATCCATCTGCCAATCCCTGCATCAAAGCACTGGCTCCCAATCTGTTGGCGCCATGATCTGAGAAGTTGCATTCGCCGAGGGCATACATTCCCGGAATATTGGTCATTAAATTATAATCTACCCATAAACCGCCCATGGTATAATGCACTGCAGGGAATATCCTCATTGGGGTTTGGTATGGATTTTCACCTGTAATTTGCTTATACATGTCGAAAAGGTTGCCGTATTTTGCTTTGACAGTTTTCTTACCATCCCTTTTAATAGCATCTTTGAAATCCAGGTAAACTGCCAGTTTAGTATTGCCAACGCCAAGTCCATCATCACATACATATTTTGCATTTCTTGACGCCACATCCCTGGGAACCAGATTGCCAAATGCCGGGTATTTTCGCTCCAAGAAGTAATCCCTTTCAGATTCAGGAATATCGCTGGGTTTGCGGTCATCCTTCTCCTTAGGTACCCAAACCCTGCCGTCGTTTCGAAGGGATTCCGACATAAGGGTCAGTTTTGATTGATGGTTTCCTGAAACTGGAATACAGGTTGGATGTATTTGGGTATAACATGGGTTGGCAAAAAGAGCACCTTTTTTATGTGCCCTCCATGCCGCAGAAGCATTTGAGGCCATGGCGTTCGTGGAAAGATAAAATACATTCCCATACCCTCCCGTTGCCAAAACCACGGCATGAGCACTATGTGACTCAATCTTGCCCGTGATCAGGTTCCTGGTAATAATACCACGGGCATGTCCGTCAACAATTACCACATCAAGCATTTCTGTTCGGGAAAACATCAGTACTTTCCCATTTGCAATTTGTCTGCTTAATGCACTATAAGCCCCCAGTAATAATTGTTGACCAGTTTGACCCCGGGCATAAAATGTACGCGAAACCTGGGCCCCACCAAAAGACCTGTTGTCCAGAAGTCCCCCGTATTCCCTGGCAAATGGAACACCTTGCGCCACGGCTTGGTCAATTATATTTACACTGACTTCAGCAAGGCGGTGGACATTTGCTTCCCTGGACCTGTAATCCCCCCCCTTAATAGTATCATAGAATAGCCTGAACACGCTATCCCCATCATTCTGGTAGTTCTTCGCGGCGTTAATTCCCCCTTGTGCAGCAATACTATGCGCCCTTCGGGGGCTATCCTGAAAACAAAATGCTTTTATGTTATAACCCAGTTCGGCCAATGAGGCGGCGGCAGATGCTCCGGCTAAACCTGTTCCAACGACAATTATATCAAACTTTCGTTTATTGGATGGGTTTACTAATTTAATATCAAAGATATGGTTCGACCATTTATCTTCTAGGGGGCCATCAGGGATTTTGGCATCTAATTTCATATATTCAGCATAAACTATTTAAAAACTTTTGATATACATATAGATGGGCATCAATGCAAACAATACCGGCACTATGATTGCGTAGCCCACTGCTACCTTTTTAATAAATGGTGTATATTTTTTATGACTTAACCCAAGGGTCTGAAAAGCACTGCTTGCCCCATGACTGAGATGGAAGGCCAGGGCTGCCATTGAAACCACGTAAAGTGCTACATACCAAGTTTGTGAAAAGGCCTCGACCACAACCAAATATAAATTCTTGATGCTTCCCCCTCCATCGTATTCTACACTCGGAATTGATCCATAATGCATGGTATACCAAAAATCACTCATGTGGATTACAACAAAAATCAACAATAGGGTTCCCAAAATTCCCATGTTCCTCGAACTCCAAATACTATTTTGAGACCTGTTGTTTACTTCATAGCCAACTGTTCTTGCTTTACTGTTTCCAATGGTTAAAACCAATGAGTAAATGGCATGAAAGATTATACAAATATAGGTGAGGTATGATAGCGCTTTCACCATTGGATTGGTGGTCATAAATTTAGCATACTCGTTAAATGCCCTGCCTTCATCGTTGTTAAACAACTGGAGGTTGCCCAACAAATGGCCTGTTAGGAAAAGGATCAGAAAAAGGCCAGTAATGGCCATAATCAATTTTTTCCCGAGGGAGCTGGCTAAAGTTTGTCCTAACCAATTCATTTTTTAATGGTTTAATTGTTATAACCGTCAAGCCAAAGTTACAGTTTAAGAAATTACAATCAACTTTAACCCAAAAAAATTGCCTGAGACAGAACATCCCAAATTGATCTATTGGTGATGCCAATTGTTGGAGTTTTTATAACCTGGGGACAGGCCTAGTGTATCCCCTTTGGTGGTAACACCCAAACCCGTTACGGTTCGGTTTGCATATGAAAAATAGCTGATTACCTGGTTTACTTCAAGTACCTGTCCATCATCATAACCTTGTGCTTTAATATTATTGACAATCCCAACATCCAGTCCTCCGGGGTTGATGGTTAAGACTTTGGCATAATCGAACAGCACCAATTTTTTAGCATCAAAGGCAGAACCCAAGCTATCTGTAATTATGGCTTGATGGATTTCATTTGCCCTGGTGTCATTATTTAACAGTTTTCTCATTCCTTCAAAGTGATGATCAAAACAGTAATCACATTGGTTCAAATGGCTCACATATACTCCCAACGCTTCAAGTAACCATTTTGGTAAAGTATTGTTGGAGTGATGAAGAACATTTTTGTAAATGCTCATGTGGCCTTCTAGTGTATTAGGCCTCAAGCTATGGATTTTTAAGATATTGTCCAGATATCCTTTGGGTCCCACTATGCGATCATACAATCTTTTTAATTTTCCTGATGCTTCCCGATATTCAATTGTTTTAATCCAAGTCATGGTATTTATTTAGTCATTGTGTCAATAAGTCATTAAGTCATTGGGTAATAAAGCCATTACTATTACAGTTGCATTAAAGTTCTTGAAAATCGAAACTAAAAACCAGCAACATGATTTTTCATTCAAGATATCACAAATCCCATGTCTAAATTTAAAATCTCAAATCTAAATTTCCTAACTTGCAAGCGATGGACAAATTTGTTGTATCAGCACGAAAATATCGACCTAATTCTTTTGAAACAGTTGTGGGTCAGAGCCACATTACCACCACACTTCAAAATGCCATCAATAATAACCAACTGGCTCAGGCCTTGCTGTTTTGCGGACCCAGGGGTGTTGGAAAAACTACCTGTGCTAGAATTGTGGCAAAACTGATAAATGGGTTTGATGACAAAGAAGATGCTGGTGCCTTTAATATTTTCGAGCTTGATGCCGCATCCAATAACTCTGTAGATGACATCCGGAATTTGATCGATCAGGTGCGGTATCCCCCCCAGGTTGGAAAGTTTAAGGTATACATCATTGATGAAGTTCACATGCTCTCCAATGCTGCATTTAACGCGTTCCTGAAAACCCTGGAAGAACCGCCATCTTATGCCATATTTATCCTGGCTACCACGGAAAAACAAAAGGTTATACCAACTATTCTTTCGCGTTGCCAGATATTTGACTTTAACAGAATTCAAATTGCGGATATCATTGATCATTTAAAGAGGATTGCAGAACAAGAAAATATTAAAACTGAGGATGAAGCTCTTCACCTTATTGCCCAAAAAGCTGATGGCGCATTGCGTGATGCCTTGTCCATATTTGATCTGATAGTCACATTTTCCTCGGACAACAGCGTCTCCTATAAATCAGTGATAGAAAATCTCCACATCTTGGATTATGATTACTATTTTATGGTTACCGAAGCACTGTTATCAGAAGACTCCTCTTCATCATTACTGATAATGGATGAGATCCTGAGGAATGGATTCGACGGCCAAAATTTTCTGGGAGGATTAGGTGAACATTTCCGCAATCTCCTGGTTTGCAAAGATCCTGAAACCCTTAAACTATTGCAAGTTTCTGAAGCAGCTCAAAAGAAATACCTGGAGCAGGCTTCTGAAGCAGACCCATCTTTTCTATTGTCAGGTTTGAACCTCATCAATCAAGCCGATATCAACTATAAGAACAGTAAAAACCAACGCCTGATTGTTGAATTGGCTTTAATGAAAATAGCACATCTAAAATCGGCTATAACTTTTGCAAAAGAATCATCTGAAAACGGGTTAAAAAAAAAACTAGTTTAGATCCTGCCCTCCCTGATAAACAGG
>CBDVAV010000498.1:0-4108 GCA_965372055.1 uncultured bacterium
GTATAGCCGTGGAGTCATTCCTGTAGATGTAAACTCCTTGATCCTATGAATCTTCGGAGTTTGATCAGTGCTCCAGCTTATTCCAACCCCTTTAGTTAAATTCAAAAAACATTATCTTAAGTAAGAATGTCCTACCATATGCCAACAAGTTCCCCTTCCAGAGGCAGGCGAGGCTCGACCAGGCTCGGGATGACGGTGCTTGCCGACTTGAGGTGCAAATAGCACACCAAGGCAGTGGCTCAGGATGACGATAATCACAACCTCCGTTGCAAGTGGCAGACCAGTAAAGCCCAATTATTGCCCTGAATAAATAGTCCTTAAATCCTTCACCATTAGATCAAAATTTAGCTAAATTATGACCCTTTAGCACAATCTAAACTCAAGACCCATGATATCCCGAATAACTAATCTAAAACTTGTTTTTATAGCAATTTGTACCACTGCTTTTCTTGGATTTGATTCTCATGCACAAAATGATGATCTAAGCCCTTTGGATGAAGGCTTTTACAACAAATTGAAATGGCGCAATATTGGCCCTAACCGTGGTGGAAGATCCTTGGGGTCTACAGGCAGTCCTGGCAGGGTTAACGAGTACTATTTTGGCGCAACCGGTGGCGGATTATGGAAGACAGTTGATGGTGGCACCACTTGGTTCCCTGTCACTGATGGGCAAGTGACCAGTTCCTCAGTTGGAGCAGTGGCGGTGGCTGAAACCAACCCTGATGTTGTATATATAGGGATGGGGGAAGTCCAGCTTCGGGGCAGCATTACCCAAGGAGATGGTGTGTATAAATCAATTGATGCGGGTAAAACCTGGCGCCACCTGGGACTTAAGGAAACACAGGCCATTTCAAGGATCAGGGTACACCCCACCAACCCCGATATTGTTTACGTGGCAGCTTTAGGCCATCCCTATGGTAATAATGAAGAAAGGGGAGTGTTCAGGTCAAAAGATGGAGGCAATACTTGGGAGAAAGTATTGTACGTTAGCAATAAAGCTGGTGCTGTCGATTTGATTATTGATCGCACTAACCCAAAAGTTATCTATGCCTCTACCTGGCAGGTTTACCGCAAAGCCTGGAAAATGTGGGGCGGAGGGCCTGATTCAAAGTTGTTTAAATCTGTAGATGGTGGTGATAATTGGGTAGAGTTGAGTAAAAACCCGGGTATGCCGGAAGGACCTTTAGGTAAAATTGGCATTACAGTCTCCCCGGCAGATCCTGATCGGCTTTGGGCCATAGTAGAAGCCAATGAAGGAGGAGTATTTCGATCTGATGATGGTGGATGGACCTGGAAAAGAGTAAACAGTGAAAGAAAGCTACGTCAGCGACATTTTTACTATTCAAGAATTTATGCTGACCCCATGGACCGGGAAACGGTTTATTGTTTGAATACCTCTCTATATAAATCTACCGATGGAGGTGAGAAATTTGATGTTACCATCAGGGTGCCTCATGGAGATAACCACGACCTTTGGATAGATCCTAATAATCCATTGAGGATGATCAACTCCAACGATGGCGGGGGCAATGTTACCATAAACGGAGGAAAAACCTGGACAGAACAAGACTACATCACCACCCAATTATACCACGTGATGACCACCAGCGATGTACCATATCACGTGGCAGGGGCACAGCAGGACAACAGCACCGTGGCAGTACCAAGTGATGGATGGGGAAATCGTCAGGCACGTGGACCCAATCATGGGTGGTACTATTCTGTAGGCGGTGGAGAGAGCGGCTGGATAAGCCAGCACCCTGTAAATAAGGACATTTTCTATGCTGGCAGCCAAGGTGCATTACTGACCCGCTATGACAGGAGTACTGGACAAAACAGGGACATACAGGTATATCCCAGGTTTTTCTCGGGAGAACCTGCCAGCGCATTGCCAGAACGATGGCAATGGACCTTTCCCATCATGTTCGCCCCACAGGATCCTTCCATAATGTATACCTGTTCGCAACATGTTTGGAAAACTACAAACGATGGTCAAAGTTGGCAACGCATCAGCCCCGATCTTACCTATGCCGATCCTGAAACCTTAGGCCCAACAGGAGGAATATTGACCATGGACATGAACGGCCCAGAAATATATGCCACTGTTTTTGCCCTGGCACCGTCTTTCCATGATGTAAATACCATTTGGGCAGGCTCAGATGATGGTAAAATGCATATTACTACCAATGGCGGAAAGAACTGGAAAGACATAACCCCTAAAGACCTGCCAAAATTCTCCAGGATCAGTATCATAGATGAATCAAAGCACAATCCAGGAACCCTTTACCTTGCTGCAAACAGATATCAGGTTGATGACCGTGCCCCTTATGTCTTTCGTACCACGGATTATGGCAAGACTTGGACTAAAATTATCAATGGTATTGAAGATGGACATTTTGCCCGTGCAGTTAGAGAAGACCCTGTGCGACCTGGCTTACTGTTTCTTGCTACTGAGCATGGTGTGTATTTCTCTATCAATGCCGGGAATAATTGGCAACCCCTGCAATTGAACCTGCCAGATACCCCCATTCGTGATTTGGTAGTTAAAGATAATGATGTAGTGATTGGCTCACATGGCCGGGGATTTTGGATATTGGATGATATTGGGCCATTGAGACAAATCACTCCCGAACTGGCAAAGCAAGATGTTGTTTTCTTTCAGCCATCAAATCCCATAAGGGGAGTAAATAATGGAATATTTCAGTATTATTTAAAAGACAAGGCAGATAGTGTATCAATAGAAATATTGGATAATGATGACAATATAATTGGTACTTACACAGGTACTAAGGCAGAATACAAAGTTGATCCTAATATACCTTGGTGGAGAAGGGGCGGCTCTTCAAAACCAACTACCGCCGCAGGTTTGAACACTTTTACCTGGGACATGAGGTATTCCGGGGCAACTACTTTCGACGGTATGATTATCTGGAGTGCAAGGCCACAGCGTGGCCCAAAAGCAGTTCCGGGAAGCTATAAAGCACGATTAACAGTCGGAAATTATACCAAAACACATTCCCTAAATGTTATGCTGAATCCAAATTTAAAAGGAATAACAGCACAAGACCTACAGGAACAGTTTGATCTTGCAATTAAGATCAGGGACAAAACAAGTGCCGCCAATGAAGCAGTGATTAAGATACGATCCATTAGGGATCAGGTAAATGCAAGGTTAAAAGCATCCAATGATCCGGGACTTGATCAAATTTCCAAGGCCTTATTGGAAAAAATCACAGTCATAGAAGAGGACTTGTACCAGGTAAAAAACAGGAGCGGCCAGGACCCTTTGAATTTCCCCATTAAATTGAACAACAGACTGGCTTCTCTTCGCCGTAGCGTCGAAAATGGAGATGCTAAACCGACAGATGGAGCCCATAAAGTATTTGAAGAGCTGTCAAACGAGCTACAGGGGCATCTTAACAAGCTGGATGGAATATTGAAATCTGACTTTGTCAGGCTCAATCAAATGTTGACAGAGAAAAATCTGGAGAAAATAACTGAAGCTGAAGAAGAATAAAATATATTATCGATAAACTGTTGATTAAAAGCCTATTATAATACTTTATTTAAAGCAACAGAGATAGACTGATCAACCCCATGAAGAGGTAACTTAAATTACAACTTTCCAGTAAAAATACGAAACAGTATAAAAGGAAGCCCAAAGAAGTAGCAGAAATTATCGACTTATTGTTATTAGATCAAGCACGTTTTATTACAGGGAATATTGTAAAGATGCAGTGATGTGAAGCAGTATGGTTGAATTTTGTAAAATAAATTGTCTTGTCATTACAAATCCAGGCCAATAGAAGTGTTTATGGTTAACCAATTACTTTCAAATTCTTTCTGTCCACTTTTTTGAGTTTTTGCTTTAATCCTCACTTTTACTTGTAAGTAATTTTCTAAGTATAATTCTTCAATTGATTTTAAATCATTTGTACTAATTTCGTAAGATTTAATAATTAGTTTCTGATTATCTTTCCCATTCAATACGATAGCGTTGAATAAATTATTTGGAGAAACTTCATCATTTAAATCACTTATAATTATTCCACTTGCAGTCATTTTGTTATTCTTTTTACTGCTATTGAAAATCAATTCACAATCCGGT
>CBDVAV010000499.1:0-4108 GCA_965372055.1 uncultured bacterium
CCTTCCCACCCATCACAAACAGCCACCCTCACCACAAACTCCGTGCACTTGTTAATTATAAAAGCCATGTCCTCGCTTGTGTCAAAGATGAACTTATTGATTGCTACCACTGGCGGAACACCATAATAGTTAATGTTTTCAATATGTTTTTCAAGGTTTCCGATCCCGGATTTAAGTGCTTCTAAATTAGGTATCTTAAGTTCTTTCATTGCTTGGCCTCCATGATATTTCAGTGCTCTTACTGTGGCTACCAGTACTATTACCTTAGGGGAGAGGCCTGAGTACCCACATTTTATGTCCAAGAATTTCTCCGCTCCTAAATCAGCCCCAAAGCCAGCTTCGGTAACCACGTAGTCAGAAAGGGAAAGACCCATTTTAGTGGCAATCACGGAATTGGTGCCCTGGGCAATGTTGGCAAAAGGCCCACCATGAATAAAAGCGGGGTTGCCTTCAAGAGTTTGAACAAGGTTAGGTTTAATAGCCTCTTTTAATAGAGCAGCCATTGCCCCGTTCGCCTTCAAGTCCCTGGCATAAATGGCTTGCTTGTCGAAAGTATCCCCTATGTAAATATTTCCCATTTTCTCTTTTAGATCATTTAGATCAATTGCCAGGCATAAAATGGCCATGATCTCGGAAGCAGCTGTAATTTCGAAGCCAGCTTCACGAAGAAATCCTCCTGATTTGCCTCCCAGGCCAGTCACAACATGTCGCAGTGCCCTGTCATTCATATCCATAACCCTCTTCCAGCGCACGGTTCGGGGATCAATACTCAAATTATTTTTCAGGTTTTGAATATTATTATCGATCAAAGCCGCCAGTAGATTATTGGCCTTTTCGATGGCAGAAAAATCCCCGGTAAAATGCAGGTTTATATCTTCCATGGGTATCACCTGGGCATACCCACCTCCAGCAGCCCCGCCCTTCATTCCAAAAACAGGTCCCAATGAGGGCTCTCTCAATACTACAGTGGTATTCTTACCTATTTTATTCAATCCTTCTGACAATCCAATTGAGGTAGTGGTTTTACCCTCACCTGGGGGGGTAGGGGTGATTGCAGTCACAAGAATCAGATTGCCCTGCCCAACCTTGTCTTCATCAATATACTTTAAGGGTATTTTGGCTTTATATTTCCCATATAGTTCAAGATCATCCTTAATTATATTTAATTTTTGAGCAATCTCGGCAATAGGTTTGATACTGGCACTTTGAGCAATTTCAAGGTCAGTTTTATAGCCTGTTTGGGTGATTAAGGACATATTTTAATTTTTGAATCCAGCTAACATACAACATTAGGTCATAAAAAAAGAATCCACCTACATCAAAATAAGGCTTATATTTTTAATCTGCAGAATACGGACAAGCATCTAATTCCATCCACTTGGGAGGTACTATTTTTCCGAGTGATATTCTGAAGCTTGCCGTGGAATGTATCATTGTTATCTTTACATTTAAATCTAACTTGACCTGACTGTGATTGACTATCTACCGGATTACATTTCCTGGATGTTCATCCTTACCACTCTCGCCACGTTGTATATCCTTTATCATATTATTAGATCAGTCAATACACAAACCGGATTCATTTCATTTTTGTTGATTGTAGTATGGCTGACATTGATTGGTAAGTTGGCACAGGAAAATTACTTTATGGATTTTGAATCAATCCCACCTCGGTTCCTGCTTGTTTTCCCTCCCATGTTGATCGTGATCATTAGTCTCTTTATTGTAAAAAACAGCAGGACTTATATTACCAAAATGCCAATTGAATTACTTACCTATCTAAGCATTATTCGGATTCCGGTTGAGCTGGTTTTATGGTGGCTAATGCTCTATGGCAAAGTTCCAGAGCTTATTACATTCGAGGGCAGGAATTTTGATATAATTGCGGGAATAACAGCTCCATTTATAGCGTATTTTTGCTTTACCAAAAAAGTTTGGAGCATAAAAGTGGCTTTGGTTTGGAATTTTTTGGGATTAGCCTTGCTATTGAATATAATCATCAATGCTTTATTATCGGCACCATTGCCTTTTCAGCAGTTTGCATTCGACCGGCCAAATATTGGACTGATGTACTTTCCATTTATCTGGCTGCCTGCATTTGTTGCCCCTGTGGTCTTATTTAGCCATATTGCAAGTATCATGATCATAAAAAAGCAATTAAGTGAATGATTTTGAATGAAAAAATGTTGTAACAATTTATAATAAACTACACATAACTTAAACCAACCATGAAACGAATTATATTAATATTGATTTCTTCATTTATTATGAATTATACAAATGCACAAGGGATAGCTCCATCTGCCGAAGAAACCTGTCCACTTAAAATTGGCATGAAAATACCAGAGACAGACCTAAAAGCCATTGATGGTTCTACCATAAAAATTACCGAGATTTTAAGTCAAAAACCCACTTTATTGATATTCTACAGGGGCAGTTGGTGTCCATTTTGCAATATGCATTTGGCGGAATTACAAGAATATGAGTCTCAGATTCTTGATCTTGGTATTCAGATCCTGGCTATTAGCCCTGATTTGCCGGAAAACCTCCAGAAATCTGTTGATAAAAACCAATTGAGCTATACTTTGCTTTCTGATAATAAATTGGAATTTACCCAAAAAATGGGTTTGGCTTACAGAGTTGACGATCAAGTGGTTGAACGATACAAAGAAAGAGGTTTCGTTGACTTGGCAAAAGCTTCAGGGGCGGATCATTTGGGCCTGCCAGTTCCTGCGGCCTACCTGGTTGACCAGGAAGGGCTGGTGCATTATTCTTATGCAAATCCAAATTACAAAGTACGGATAGATCCCGAAGTGTTAATGATGGCAGCAAAGTCTATGGTAAAAAAGGAGGAAGGGGAATAATATTCTTTCAGTTGTTATAACAATTAAATACTTTGCAATTTACAAATCTGGTTCGAATCCCTCCAGGTCTACTGGGATTTTCCCTTCAGCAAGTATTCCTATGATTTCGTATATTCGATGTGTATGATTAGATGAAATTCCTCCTAATGCCATATCTTATTACTCTCGTTATCGGTTGTAGCACTCAGGTTAAGGGGCTATATCTACATAACTTTTGCAAATACGGTCCCATATTAGTTGATAAATGGTTAATAGTGGCAAGAAATAATCCCTTGGGATGATGAAAAAATCAATTTATTATATATTAATCTTAATAACCTTCGGTTTTGGTTCTCAAGGTTGCAATGATGATGGCTTGGAGCCGGTAACTTTTACTGAGGTAGCCGGAGGTCTTGAACATTCCTTAGCCCTAAAATCAGATGGGACACTCTGGGCATGGGGGTTGAATGCAGCTGGCCAGTTAGGAGACGGAACAAATGTAACTAAGAATATACCTATTTTGATTGGTTCTGGGTTTGAATCAATTGCAGCAGGATGGGACTACTCCTCAGCCCTAAAATCAGATGGGACACTCTGGGCGTGGGGAAATAATGTAGCGGGAAAATTAGGAGATGGCACTAATGTAGCTAAGAATATACCTATTTTGATTGAGCCTGGGTTTGAATTAATCGCAGGGGGATATTTTCATCAATTAGCCCTAAAATCAGATGGGACACTCTGGGCATGGGGATGGAATACGTTTGGTCAGTTAGGAGACGGCACAAACGTAGATAAAAATACACCTGTATTGATTGGTTCTGGATTTGAATCAATTGCAGCAGGAAACCATTCCTTAGCCATTAAATCAGATGGGACACTCTGGGCATGGGGTTTGAATGAGAATGGTCAGTTAGGAGACGGAACAAATGTAGCTAAGAATATACCTGTTTTAATTGGCTCTGGGTTTGAATCAATTACAGCAGGATGGCAATACTCAATAGCCCTAAAATCAGATGGGACACTCTGGGCGTGGGGAGTTAATCTTTGGGGTAAGTTAGGAGACGGTACAAACGTAGATAAAAATACACCTGTATTGATTGGTTCTGGGTTTGAATCAATTGCAGCAGGGATTTCCCATTCCTTAGCCATTAAATCAGATGGGACACTCTGGGCATGGGGATTGAATGAGAATGGTCAGTTAGGAGACGGCACAAACGTAGATAAAAATACACCTGTATTGATTGGTTCTGGGTTTGAATCAATTG
>CBDVAV010000500.1:0-4104 GCA_965372055.1 uncultured bacterium
CAATACAATTTTACTTTCCTGCTTCCATTTTCGTGAATGTAATTTCATATCACTGATAGCTTGTAACCCAATAAGTGCTGAGCTTTGCATGTCTTTTGAGAGGGATACTGCTTTTTTTAAGATTGGTGATTTGTCAGCTAATTTCTTAAAGGAGTCATGATTGTTTTTCCATAAAACCAGCCATTGTTGAATTTGAGAGAGAGTTTCAGGATTTTTATTCTTGATATATGAGTCAACTAATTCGCGGAAATTCCGAGCTACTTTAGCATCAGGTCTAGCAACATCGGCCAGTCTGGTAAATGGTGAATGGGAAGTCAGATTTACCCCTTGGCTGTGACGGGCGTAATTTTTTAGGGGCTCGATAATATCTACCAAAGTTTTCAACGGTTCGATATTATTTCCGTTCGACAGCCTTCGCAACATCATTTCATAGTTTCTGTTGTGCTGAAGGCCTAGCTCTTCCAACCTGAGACTGGTAACTTCGAGCCGCCTGTACATGTCATCTTCTTCATAAATAAAATCGGGGGACCACAGCCTTTCTGCAATAGCTGCCGTTCGAGGCCAAATACGGGAATCTATGGTTTCTGGTGTAACCAATTCACCCCACATCGTTGCTTCCCCACCCAATACAAAATTTTCTTCATCTTCAGTCAGTGGATTGTCATTGGGGAGAGGCTCATTTGCATAATGAGCCGATGCAGGTTTCCCAAGGTCAATATAATAGCCATTACTGAGAATGGAATAATATCCTTTCTGAGCGGCCTCATACATGGCCTCCTTTCCCCGCCATGATTGTATCACTATGTTTTTGGGGAGTTCGGGTTGGAATATTTCATCCCAGCCAACCATTTTCTTATTGTTTTTTGTTAAGATTTCCAATATACGACGGTTAAAATAGCTTTGTAGGTCGTGGTTGACCTGTAAATTATTATCCAACATAAACTTTTGAATATCGAGGTTCTCATCCCATTGTTTACCGTTATTTTCATCGCCTCCGATATGAAAATAGGCATCTGGGAACAATCCTGCCATTTCAGTAATGAACTTATCGAGAAATTGGTAAGTGCTTTCTTTGGTTGGATCCATAGTGGGGTCCTTGATCCCAAATTTCCTTTCAATACTATATGGACCCGGAAGGCTTGCCAATTCTGGATAACCCACGAACCAGCTTGTAGCATGCCCTGGCATATCAAACTCCGGGACTACCCTGATGCCCCTTTCATCAGCATACTGTACTATTTCTTTGATCTGCTCCTGAGTAAAATATTTTCCATCGGAGCCAAGTTGATGAAGTTTAGGAAAAACTTTACTTTCAATCCTGAATCCCTGGTCTTCAGTCAGATGAAGATGAAGGACATTCATTTTCACCATCTGCAATCCATCAATATTTCTTTTGATCACTTCAACGGGCATAAATTGACGTCCAACATCTATTAATAATCCCCGCCAAGGGAAACGTGGCCTGTCACTAATTGAAATTTCAGGAAAGAAATAGCCCCTTTCATCACTATCAAGCAGTTGGAGAAAAGTCTCTATCCCTCGCAGTGCGCCAATATCAGTATCGGCATTTAGGTTGATCTTTGTTGGGGAAATAGATAATCGATAGCTTTCATTTTCAAACAATTCAAGGCTCCCAGTTCTATTTATCTCAATTTGCATGGCAAAATTTGGATCCTTGTCAGATTGGTCAATAATATCCTGTATGAAAAACAATCCAGTCCGGCCATCCAGTCTTCTCAATGCGCGGTTGGCAGCTCCATAAACACGGGATTCCAGGGGGCCTGTAACTGAAATTTTGAAATCCTTCCTCAACCTGAATTTACCATCCCCAATAAGATATTCGCTTGGTACAGGCATGAGATTGAAAGTGTTTTCCTGGGATGATGCCAGAAAAGCAATGAACCCAAGAACAATAGAGATCATGGTTTTCATACCAAGGGGTAATTATATCTTAAAATTATCAAATAGCTATCCTCTAAATAATCATTGTCTCCATAAAAGAAGAAGGCCTGTCACAAGCCAAAAAGCAAAGCCTTTTCCTACACTTGCCAGTCCACTCCTTTGCTTGGTTCCATGTTACAGGTTTCATGTTTTGGTTAATCTGCAAGGTGAACTTGTAACATTTCATTGAATTAATGGCTAAGCCTAAAGAACGTGGATTTCCAATTTTAATTAAAATTAATTATATGGGTACCATAACATGTTTCTCCGCGTGATAACTTGATCTTACCAACGGAGAGGATTCTACATATTTAAGCCCTCTTTTCAGTCCCTCCTCCTTATAATGAGCAAACTTGTCGGGGTGGACGAACTCTGAAACTTCAAGGTGCATTTTCGTGGGTTGAAGATATTGTCCAAGGGTAAGGATATCCAGGCCAGAGGCCACTAGGTCATCCATGGCTTTATAAACTTCTCCATCATTTTCTCCCAAGCCTAGCATAATGCCCGATTTTGTCCTTTTGCCAAATTCTTTGGTAATTTTAATTTGATCGAGGCTTCTATCATACTTTGCCTGTGGCCTTACCCTCTGGTACAATCTTTCTACAGTTTCGATATTATGGGATACTACTTCCTGGCCAGCTGAGATCATTCTATAAAGAGCTTCCCAATTGCTTTTTACATCGGGAATCAAAGTCTCAATAGTAATTGTCGGGGATAATTTCTTAACTTCTGTTACAGTTTGATACCATATTTCAGCACCACGATCTTTCAATTCGTCCCTGTTCACAGAAGTAATCACGGCATGTTTAACACCCATTTTATAAATTGCTTCTGCTACTCTTTTTGGTTCCTCTTCATCATACTCTGGCGGTCGTCCGGTAGCGACTGCACAAAAAGTACAACTTCTGGTACATACATTGCCCAAAATCATAAATGTTGCAGTACCAACGCCCCAACATTCACCCATATTTGGGCAGCTCCCACTCTCGCAAATAGTATGAAGCTTATGATTATCAACTAGTTTTCTGACTCTGGCATATTCCTTACCAATTGGTAATTTGACCCTTAACCAATCGGGCTTTCTATAAGGTTTATCTTTGGTTGAAGAAACTATCGGCAATTCAATCACTATAGTTTACATTAGTCTGCCATCAAAAGTACAAAAACGTGGAATTATTAGCTAGGTTTACCTTCTGGATCCATAGAATATTGAAATAAAGGCAGTTGGAATCACAGCCTTATTTTCGGCTTTTGGAATCAGATTGATTTTTTCTGTATATGCATCAATAAGGAATCCGATTTCAAATCCGGTAACATTACTTTTAAAAGTGCCAAATTCGAAACTTAGCCCAGCCTTAATGTTGGCACCAATTTTAATTTTTGATTCACTTATTCCCTGAAAGAGACTTCCTGTACCCAGGATATTTTGAAAATCATGGTTAATATTATTGGGATCATATTGCTCACTTTGTGACTCGTTGGATTGAGATTGAGAAAACTCTATATAATAGGGTGCCAACAATCCAATCGAGGGGCCTCCTGCAAGCATTACCGCCACCTGAACTCCTTGCTGGGGAGCCTTCCTGAATATTATTACATCCCTGCCATACTGGGTGCGGAAAGTGTACAGATAATTCCGCTTCCCCCAAATAAAAAAATTGCCCGTTCGCCTTGAACTATATCTTTGCTCGCGTGTGTGCTTGAGATTGATAATTTCAAGGCCAAAAGTTTTGAATACCCGGTCTGAGATAGCTATTGATTTTTTTAAAATAAACCCTCCCAGCAATCCACTTGAAGTATTTTTATTTAAACCCCAAATGAACTCTGTGGAATAACCCAATCCTTCATCTTTTTGTGCAAAAGTTGCATTGCTAAAGCACACAAGCCCTAGTATAAGAAATGCACATATATATTTATTCAATTTACCCATCAAATACAATTCCTCTAAACAATGATAAAATTAAGACCTTATACTAATAACATCAAGCATTAATATATAGTTTGTATACAAATAATATGCCTAGGATCGTACAAACTATTTTAGATAGTTGAAACTACTTATAATTGGGGTATATAAAGTATTTAACTAAGGTAAGATATATCACTTGTACTAATTATACCAAATCTTACTTTCATCTTTATCATAACGTGGGCGGCGGTCTT
>CBDVAV010000501.1:0-4099 GCA_965372055.1 uncultured bacterium
TTGGTTTGGGAATTTTCTTCGATGGGATAACAAAACCCTAATTGTACCGAACCATGAATTGATAGATTAGAATGTTGCTTAATGTCGATAAAATTATTGCTGACTTTAAAACCAACAGAATATGGCCCACGCCTAAGTCCCCGCCAGATTTTTGGAGGAGATGGTTGATTGGTATCGATTTGACATGCACATATGCCAAGTACTAAAAATGAAATCAGTAAAATATTTATTTTTTTCAACATAATGGATATTATTTATTATGATTAACACGCTTTAATGCCTGGATGATGTTCTGGTCTCCAGGAGCAAGTTCTAGTGCCTTTGCATACTGAATTTGTGCTTCGGCAAGCTGGTTTTGTTTCTCTAATATCCGACCGAATAATCCAAACACCCTGGATGATGGGTAATCCGAGCAAAGTATCTCATAAATACCAAGGGCATCCTCAACCCGACCCTGCTCATAGAGTGTATTTCCAATACGACCCAGAATATAAGGGTTGATTAGTACGTAATCCGGGGCCTTGGATTTGACGGATTCATAAATTTCCCGTGCTGTGGTAATATTACTATCCAGTATCACTCCTGCAAATTCCTGTGGGGTGGGGGGTACAAAGTCAGGTAGTTGACGGGTAATAGTCATTACCTCTGGAGGAAATCCATTTTCAACAGGATCGTTCATTAGGAAGGTTTTGTCATCATTTTGTCCCTTAACATAAGCATTCAGAAAATGCACAGCATATTCAATTGTGGCATTATACCCGTTAACAACTTTTTCATTTGATGGTTTGTCCTTGTCCAGATCGGCAAGCCGTAACCGGTAGATATGAAGAGATGATAAGTCTGTATGGTCAAATCCCTCAAATTCCAATCGGTAAAACTCATTGTACTTAGCCTGGTCATATAAATCTTGATTAAAACCCACGTGTCCTACTAATAGCTTTCGAATCATGTGTAGTATTGGCACCCTCAGATTAGTTGCATGTCCAGCCTGGTAACGGCTGGTTGTCAATGAATCCGGGCCTTCAATTTCAACGAAACTCTTGAACGAGATACCGCCTTCCAAATTGACAAGGGCCAGGATCTGTGGATTTTCCATGGCCATGAGTACATCTGCAGTTCCTCCTGCGCTTGAGGCAACAGAACCAATTCTTGATATGTCCGTATTTGGGAAATCCTCCATGTATTCAATCAGGAATTCCATGTCCCGTATCTGTTCTTGCAATGCATGGAAATGCCATGTACTTGTTGTACCTGTTCCCACAATACCAAAACTTTTGATTCGCCTGCTAAAGGATGGGACGGCAGCAACAATATATCCGTGGCTGGCGAGGTATTCCATCATAACTGAATTTTGAAAGCTATGGCCTCCCCCACCTGAACCATAAAGAATAACAGGAAACTGGCCATCTAATGGTGTTGCATTTTTCGTCACTAGTGTTGGCTTGTTTAAAATTTCCTTGACCAGATCTTCGGATATTGAATTCGAGACATTGGATAATGTATGGACATATTTAACAAATATGTCTTCACCAGTTGGCAGATTGCCCTCACCCTTCTGAATTGTTAAGCCCTCTTCATAAGGGATGAGATTTGCATAATCCTGGAAACTTGTATGTTCAGCACCCGTGTTTGATATAGCAGGATACCAAATAGATATTTGCATGGGTCTCGGGAAAAGTTGATTTCCGGCTTCAGTCGATAGAGGCTTTCGGTAGCTTCGTCTTGAATCTGTCGAATACCGAACTTCAAAACCAACGGCATGAGGCCCAGGCTCGAGGCCATTCCACCAACCAATGGTGTCCATTTCGGTTTCATTTTCTAATTGCTCGGCGGATTGGTTCTTTTCTTTATTTGGTTGACATGCAATCACTACTACTACAAAAATCAAAAGGATTGCAGTTTTTAAATTAACGAACATAGTATTTAGCGATTCAAAATGTTTGAATTATTATTCCATCCAACCTGATTTCCAAAGATGTTGGAATTGATCTTTTAAAAAGTCCATTTGGAACTATTCGTACAAATACGCTGTGTTTATAGTTAAATTTTAATTGTCAGATGATTTATAGGTTATGGCCTGGGCATTTGAGCCATCAATATTCATAATGTAAATGTTGATCACTTCTTCCCGATCCTCAGTATTATAAGAAATCTTTTGGTTGTCGGGCGAAAAGAAGGGATTGAAGTGGTAAAGGCTGTCCGTGGTAAGTTTTGTCAATTCTGACCCGTCTGGATTGATGCGATAAATTGCCCCCCTTGAAAAACCCATATCACTGAAATGTGAATGGAAAACTATTTGAGAATCATCAGATGACCATTTGGGGTTTAAATAGTCCATATATTTATTGGTGGCCAGTGGTTTTTGATCCGATCCATCTATATCCATGATATAAATATCCCGTAAGCCGTTTCTGGCTGACACAAAAACTACCCTCTTGCCATCATTTGACCAGTCGGGGTTTGTATCTTGATAATCGTTTTGGGAAATATTAATTGCATCTGTACCATCTATATTTATGACAAAGATCTGACCATTACCCTCTCTATAAGATTGAAAGATTACTTTGTTTCCATCGGGAGACCATGATGGATTAAAATCATGGGATGGATGATTGGTAACATTTATTGGATTCGATCCATCAGCGTCCATTATATAAATTTCACCATTGCCATCACGTTTAGAATAAAAAGCCAATTTTTCTCCATTTGGAGACCACACTGGGTTTGCATCTTCTGCTGGATGGTTTGTAAGGTTTTTTAATCCTGAACCATCAACATTAACTACATAAACTTCCAAATTGCCCTCCCAATTGGCCCAAAAAGTAAGTTGATGGGCATTAGGTGACCAATCGGCTATAGCTGCCTCATCGTCATTATTGGGATATTTTAAAGTACCAAACAATAAACTTGCAAAAATTGACAAAATGATGAGTTTCATATATTACTTATTTTACCAACAGAAATTTCATGGCAACAATTGTCAATTCTTATATTCAGCTAACATACTCTCCAAGTTTTCATTATCATACCATTTTCCCCTGACCATGACTCCCTCAGGATTTCTTAGTATTTTGATATTGAGCAATGGATTTGATTTAACCAAAATCAAATCTGCAATTTTACATACAGTTACACTACCTACTACATCCGTCTTTTTCAACATTTTGGCTGGATTAAGGGTAGCTGCTTTAATTGCTTGATAGGGGCTAAGTCCTGCCTGGACCAGCAAGTCTAGTTCGTCATGCAACGCATAACCTGGTATTATGAAAGATGATCGTGCATCTGTTCCAGCCACTAAGTTCACATTGTTATCGACTAAAATCTTCAAGAATTTAAATACGATCTTTTTATCTGTAATCAACTGCTTTTTTCTCAGGTCATCCCATTTCAAATAGGCTTCATAAATATTATTAGCCAGTAAGCCGGTTAAATCAAAATAGGTTGCAGCTAATTTGAATTCATCACTTTTTAGGAATGACTGGTAATCATCCTTTATTCTTAATAGTAGATCAATTTCAACAAACAAAGTACTAATGGTAGTACCCGATTCTTGTATTTTACGGGCAATGATTTGGGCTTTTACTTCATCAAATTCACCATTGAAAGCCAGCCAGATTACCTCGGTAATATGCTCCAACGAAAGCATCTTTGACCCAATAATATGGTCGAAACTTGTATTAAAAGTCGGGGGATGTCCCACTACTTTAATTCCTGCATTTTCAGCTTCTTTTGCAATAACCTCATATATTTCGGGAGGCACCCTCACCAGCTTTATAAAATCAAAACCTTGCTCGACGTAATTCCTGATACCAATTCTTATGCTATCATCAGAAACCATATATTTTCTTTCAAACATTGGGCTTGAAGTATATATGGTTGGTCCCAACAGCAAGTCACGGTTAATACTGTCCTTCATCTGAAGATGAATTGGTTCCCCGGCCATATTTCTAACCGTGGTTATTCCTTTGGCAAGTAATAGAGCGAAATGTTTTTTGATTTCCCTGCTGGTATATTCCGGCAGTCCAAGGTGTATGTGCATATCCATCAATCCAGGTAACAAAAAGCCATTTTTTCCGTCAATAACTTTATCGTAGTTCCC
>CBDVAV010000502.1:0-4095 GCA_965372055.1 uncultured bacterium
CAACCCATAATATAAAATCCGACCGAATCCGGGGATCAATATTTCCATTTTTACAATTGATCATTTACTCTCTCGTTCAGGTAACTTTTCCTTTATCTTCGCCACGATCTTCTCTGTCGTAGCACTCTGAACAGATGGAGCAGAATCAGGGTTGTTCTTATTCTTAAAAAATTCCTTTACTCCACTCTCTGATAAGTGTGGTTTAATTTTCTCCACAGTAGTCACAATCTCTCTCAATGCCTTTTTCTTCACTACTACAGTATAGATGAAAAATATTATACCACCAATCATACATAATAAAGTAATAAGTGCGAGGATTTCTGCATATCGACTCACTACAAGGGAGAGACAAAGTGATGTTCCTGATCCGATCAAAGGACCAAGTGCCCACCTACTCCCGTTGATCATGGCTGCACTACATATTGCCATACCAATGATTGATAAGACAATCAACCAATTCACTGATTTCACAGCCTTTTCAAATCGTTTTTTTGGTGTATCAGGCTCACGAGGCACCCAAGAGTATTGCTTCTTTTCCTTGTCCCAAACAACATCGCCAACTGCATTACCATCGTTATCAAGGACATCTATTTGTTTTGGATAAAGAAGTCCCTTACATCCTGGTGTAAATAATATAAGAGTTAATAATGTCCCAATTATTATGGCAACAAGAAACCACCACCCAATACGATCCCATTCAATATTCATTATGATCCCCTTCTTTCTTTTTTACGACGATTTTCTTTAACTCTTTTTTGTAAATCAAAGTAAACCCCTTTATCCATACATATCCCTAATATAAAATCACTATGGCTAGTTTTAGAATAAAATGACTCTAATACAAATTCTAACATTTTTTTACAAAGTCTCACATCATAGCTATTTTCACCCATAATGATTAACTCTTTATAAGCTCGAAATTTAATTTCAATATCCACTTCCTTATAAAATTGATTGTTCAAAAATAATGGTATTTTCATATCTTCTCCTTACCAATCTCGGCCAGCAGTTGCTCAGCGTTGCCCATAGAGTCCTCATGGTCCATGGCTTTGTTAAGCAAGCTATGACAACATTGGCCGGTACAAGTAACGCCACAATTACAACGATTAATCATAGACAAGGCCTTCCAGCAAGCATCGTATAAGATTTTACGATGGGGTATCTCCTCACTAAGCATCTTCACTAACTCATCATGGAAGTTCGCGGCGAGAGTGAGTTTGTGGGCTACTTCATTGCTATCACATTCTGCAATATCTAAACGACCAGGAGCTAGATTCAATTGAATATAAGCCCCATCAACTTTGTACTTTTTTTCATTCATATCTTCTCCTCTAAATAAATTTTCCTTGCCTGTGGAGTTAAATCAATTCCTTTATAACAATTTATTGGAATTTCCCTCAATGTCATAGGCACGACTGTCAAATCAGGATAAAGTGAAAGTAATTGTTGACTCAATTGAGCCTGTGATCCTGGTCTTTGTCCTGTTGAAATAGCCCATTCTCTCCATGCATCAAATAATTGAATCCGGGTAATAAATTTATCCGATTCTATCTCACAACATTCCTTCATAAATTCTGATATGGGAGATGAGAGTGTTATAAATTCCCGCATTAAAGGTCGAGAGGATTCAGGATTAGTAAACTCTCCCTGTTCTCTCAACCGTTTTAATCCTTCTAAAGCCCACAAAATCATTCCCTCTGATTCTTTTGATTGTATTAATTTTTGTTTTAGAGTACGATCTTCGTGACCTGCGTATGATTCCTTAAAGTATATCAGATTTAAACGAGGTTCCAGAGCATTCGCATGATCTGGTAATTCGGGTAGAGTATTGACAGCAATGGTGAACCTACATTTCAAAACAATCGCTGCGATTTCAGGCATAAATTTTCGATTGATTCCTACCGGATCACCCCCTGTTATTTGCTTGATTTTCTCTAAAGCATGGGTAGCATCCAGATGTCGGGGTACGGAAGCATCTGACATAATCGCTGCCAGTTTACCTATAAGGGGTTGACATCCAAAATTACTACACAGTTTAGAGAAACTGGTTGAAGCACATTGTTGTGATCCAAGCATAGCTTTTAACATTTCAAGAATGGTGCTTTTACCGGATCGAGGCCGACCAATAAATAACATCATCTTCTCCATTGATTGATCCGCAACCAAATTATATCCAAACCATTCTTGTAACAATTTAATTTTTTCTTCATCATCAGAACAAATATCATTGATAATACTTTGTGTAAAATCACAAGTTGCCTTTGGATCAAAATTGTGAGGAATAGCTGTAAGAGTAAACAACGCCGGAGTTGAGGGAATTAAATCCGTTCCCCCATCGAGATACTTTTCAATATCCAATATACCATTACGAAATACAATGGTGTCAACAGGTTTTGGAGATTCCCGACCATTCAACCAGATCGGAGGATCATCTGTTATAGGACAAAATGCATTACAGGCATCCATAATATCATTTACTCGTGTTCGATTAAGATTGAATATATTTATATAAACCTGATTCTTTTTATCCAATCGGCTATAATTCATTCCCTTAAAATAATTATAGATATTTCCCCGAACCTCATTGTCTGGCCATTCTACATATTTTCCATCTTGATATTTTACCCACTGTCTATTAAAACTATGGACTGTACAGATATTATCATAGGTGTGATAAGTCAACCATCGTTCAGCAAGGGCCAGGGGGGATATATCCTCTAAGATATTATCATCGGGTACATTTTGTCCACGTTTTTCTGCTTCTTCCATCAATTCAAATCGAGAAACATTTCGTTGAACGTACCACTCTCGCAAATCTTTTATACCAATCGGGGGGAGTAACTTTACAACATTACAATGTCGGCGGAGTCCCTCGAAGGTAACATTCATCCCTTCCTCTCCTGGACCACCATCATTTTCTCCGAGAACAAGAACATCCTGCCCAGTGAGTAAAGGGATTAACTCGCTGCAAGAGTGATTTGCATATGGTTTTCCAATAGTAACAAAACCAAGTGTTGTTCCAATTAACCAATCGGAAGCTCCTTCTACGATCAGATATGGATATTCTGATGTAGGAATTATAGGTTTTTGATTTGATAATTTACCTTCTTCCTTGAGAATGTGAAGAAATCCACATGATTCTAATTGTTTCTTTGCACCTTTTTTTATACGGGAACAAATCACAGCACAAGGATCAGTTATATTTTCCGATGATATTAAACACCAATCTGGTTTCTCACAAATTGGACATAAATGATCTTCGGATACTCGTGTCCAATTATGAGAACCTGATATATAGCGATTCGGGCCGGTATCATGCACAGTTGCCGGAGCAAAATAAAATCCTCTCCGACTATCTTTTATCATAAACTTTTTTTCATCTGGAAATCGTCGCATTAACCCAATTATGTGGCCGTGGGCATCCCGTTCAGGAAATACCCACGACCTATCAGCCGGACGATAACCAATACTTAATTGTTTGAGGGACTCATTGGATGGAAGATTCAGGATTTTTACTAAATCCTCCAACATAGCAGGCAGAACATTACTGCGATATATCTCAAACTCTTTATACATGAATAACCTTTATTAAAATTTACATATTTTTTCATGGGCTAACAATTTTGCACGAATAGTTCCCCATTCTTCATCTGAAATATTTTCCTCATCTGTATTTGGACATGTTGCATCAATTACTTCTGTCCATATATCAGTAATTTGATCCTCATTAAGATCAGTTTGTTCTGCATGTTCGAGAAAGACTTCCCAGGCTTCTACCAAAGAACAAGGTTGAGTTGTCAGAGCTTTTGGTGGGGGATCAGCTTTCTTTGGACGACCACGACCACGTTTGGGTTTATCATCAGCATCCGAAGGGGTCGTCGTCGGGGTTGTCGAGGATGTAGTCGTTGTAGGGTCCGACTTCTTCTTACTTGCAACCGGGGCAGCTTTTCCTGCCAGAGCCTTCAACTCCTGACTGAATTCTGCATCCAAACTCTTGAGTTCATCCTTCTCTAATTTCCTGATCGTAACCCCAGGCTTCGCATCATAAGGATGAATACACTGAATTTGCAGAGTTGTATTATCATTGTAAGTATT
>CBDVAV010000503.1:0-4087 GCA_965372055.1 uncultured bacterium
CTGGACAATTACGAACTATATGTATACCCAAGACCGGGAGCAAAGCAATCAGAGCTTATTGAACATTCGAATATAAAAAAAGTAGAAGCACCTTTGTTGAATATTTCAGCAACATTTATTAGGACACAAGTAAGTAAAAACCAGTCCATAAGGTATCTTGTACCAGACCCAGTAGCAGAATTAATTGGACTAAAAGGTTATTACAAATAGATGACTATACAGTAATAATATCCTCTTCTTTTTTAGTAATTAGTAGATCAATCTTTTTGCTGTACTCATCGGTAAAAGTTTGAACTTTTTCTTCTCCAACCCTTATTTCATCTTCAGACACTCCTTCATCTTTAAGACTTTTTAATGAGTGTAAAATCTCATGTCGGGTGTTCCGTAAGCTTATTTTGCCTTGTTCCCCCTCGTGCTTGGCTTGCTTTACCAAGCTCAATCTTCTTTCTTCGGTTAATGTTGGAATATTAATGATTACTTGTTCTCCATCATTTTGGGGGTTTAGCCCAATATCACTATTCATTATAGCTTTTTCTATGTCCCCAATGATGGTCTTTTCCCAAGGTTTGACCATCAATGTATGAGGGTCTGGAGTATTGATCGAGGCCACCTGATTCAATGGTGTAAGGGATCCATAATAGTCTACTTTAATGCTATCGAGCATTCCTGGACTTGCTTTGCCTGCCCTGATTTTGGCCAATTCCACCACCAAGTGATTAATGGCCTTGTCCATCATCTCTTTGGCTTCATCCAAAAACATTTGAATCTCTTCCATAGCAGTAATGGTTTAGTTAAAATTAGTTAATCAAAGTGCCAACTTCTTTGCCAGCAACCAAGTCATATAAATTACCTGGCTTGTTCATATCAAAAACAATAATCGGCAAGTTGTTCTCCTGGCATAGGGTAAAGGCGGTCATGTCCATTATATTTAATCCTTTCTGATATGCATCTTGAAAAGTAAGGCTTGAGAAACGAGTGGCTTCTGGATATATCTCAGGATCAGCGGAATATACACCATCAACACGTGTTCCCTTCAAAACTATATCCGCCTCTATTTCAATAGCTCTCAAACTGGCAGTTGAATCTGTAGTGAAATAGGGATTGCCTGTACCTGCTCCAAAAATTACAATTCTCCCCTTTTCCAAATGCCTTACCGCTCTGCGTTTAATAAATGGTTCGCAAACCTGTTCCATCCTGATACCTGACATCAACCTTGTATAAATTCCTTGTATCTCTAATGCACTTTGAAGTGCCATCCCATTAATAACTGTAGCTAGCATCCCCATATAATCACCCTGGACTCTGTCAAATCCTGACCCTTCGGCTTCGACTCCACGAAAAATGTTTCCTCCCCCTATTACTATTGCCACTTCGGCACCCTGTTTACTCACTTTTTTAATTTCCAAAGCATATTGTTCAAGACGCTTTGGGTCAATTCCATATTGCTTTGATCCCATGAGGGCTTCCCCACTAAGTTTCAATAATATCCTTTTATATTTCATTAATTGTTGATATAGTGTGGTCAAATATAAAATAGCTTAAAACTATATTAAAAACCATCATCATCAAAATTGAATTAATACCTGATTTTTTTCAACAGAGTCACCTGCACATACCTCAACCTTTTTAACAATTCCATCGCAGGGTGATTTAATTATGTTTTCCATTTTCATCGCTTCCAAAACAAGTATGGCATCCCCAATTTTAATCTCTTTTCCTTCAATGGCAATAATTGACAAGATTAGACCAGGCATAGGGGCTTTCACCTGTTTAACTACTGAGGGATTTGATCCATTTATCCCCAACTTCTCAAGCAACAAATCTAATTTATCCTTAACCACAACCGAATAAAACCTTCCATTTATCTTAAACTCTAATTTTTTTTGTTGACGGTTAATAATTATTAATTCTGCATGGTATGATTTATTGTCCTTGATAATATGGTAGTTCCTTCCGTCAATTTTCACAAAGTCCCAATCTACTATTGAATCATTTAATTCGACGTGTCCATTATAGGATGTTTCAAAAGTGTACTCTTTATTTATATCAATTTTGAACATGAAAATAATTAATGTGGTGGTAAAGATAAATAATTGATGTAATTCAGAGCTATAAACGGGGATTTAATAGCGTCATTATAAGGTGTGTTTTTATCCTGGATTTTTGATTTGGAATTTCGGGAAATAATATTTGAATAAACGAAAAAAGCATCTATTTTTGCACTTCCTTAAAAAAAAGGAAGAAAATTATGACCTGTTGAAGTTGACGTTCTAGGAAATATTGAGGGGGGATACCGAAGCGGTCAAACGGGGCAGACTGTAAATCTGTTGGCTCAGCCTTCGTAGGTTCGAATCCTGCTCCCCCCACTTCGGTCACGAACTTATTGATGCCAACTAATAAGGTGGCACTTTGAAGTAATAGAAAGCGGGAGTAGCTCAGTTGGTAGAGCGACAGCCTTCCAAGCTGTAGGTCGCGAGTTCGAACCTCGTCTCCCGCTCTGAGTGGCTTAAGTTAGCTTGACTGACCAAGATTTTTTAAGCCGATGTAGCTCAGCGGTAGAGCGCTTCCTTGGTAAGGAAGAGGTCACGGGTTCAAATCCCGTCGTTGGCTCTGGGATTAAAATAAATTTGAAGTTAAATTCCTTGGGGAGTTTAACCAATTTTATATATTTAATAAATAAATTAAAAATAAGCGATTTACATAAACGATTACTTAACTCAATTAGGAATTTTCAAATATGGCTAAAGAAAAATTTGAACGAACTAAACCGCATGTTAATATTGGCACTATTGGTCACGTTGATCATGGGAAGACCACTTTAACCGCTGCGATTACAATGGTTTTAGCAGAAAAGGGTTTAGCAGAAGTGGTGGAGTTTTCTTCAATCGATAACGCCCCAGAAGAAAAAGAAAGAGGGATTACGATTAATACTGCTCACGTTGAATACCAAACTGAAAAGAGACATTATGCTCATGTTGACTGTCCTGGTCACGCTGATTATGTTAAAAACATGGTTACCGGGGCAGCACAAATGGATGGCGCCATTCTTGTTGTGGCGGCTACTGATGGGCCAATGCCCCAAACTAGGGAACATATCCTGTTGGCTCGCCAAGTTGGTGTCCCTGAATTGGTGGTATTCATGAACAAAGTAGATCTTGTTGATGACCCTGAATTGATCGAATTAGTAGAACTGGAAGTAAGGGAATTGTTGAGTTTCTATGAATTTGATGGTGACAATATTCCTGTAATACAAGGATCTGCACTAGGTGGACTTAATGGGGAAGCTCAATGGGTTGAGAAAATACTTGAATTGATGGATGCTGTTGATGATCATATTCCTCAACCGGTACGTCTCATGGATAAAGATTTCTTAATGCCAGTTGAAGATGTATTCTCAATTACAGGAAGGGGAACCGTTGCTACAGGAAGAATTGAAAGAGGTGTAATTAATACTGGTGATCCTGTAGATATCTTGGGAATGGGCGCTGAAAATTTAAAGTCAACTGTTACCGGTGTAGAGATGTTCAGGAAAATCCTGGACCGTGGGGAAGCTGGTGATAATACTGGTCTACTTTTGAGAGGGATAGACAAAGATGAAATAAGAAGGGGAATGGTAATATGTAAACCCAATTCAGTAACTCCTCATTCTATTTTTAAAGCAGAAGTTTATGTTTTATCCAAAGAAGAAGGTGGACGGCATACCCCGTTTTTTAATAAATACAGACCTCAATTCTATCTGAGAACTACTGATGTAACAGGCGAAATAATGCTACCGGACGGAGTGGAAATGGTAATGCCTGGTGATAATGTAACCGTTGAGGTACAACTTATTAACAAAGTTGCCATGGAAAAAGGACTGCGGTTTGCCATAAGGGAAGGTGGCCGAACTGTTGGTGCAGGACAGGTTACGGAAATCCTTGACTAAGCTTTAAATTAACAATTAAACACCCGACGCGTTTCAGAAAATAGTATGAAACGCGTTTGTGTTATATAAATTTAAGTAATACCTTTGCAGTCCATTTTGGGCTGCACATACACGGGTGTAGCTCAATTGGTAGAGTAGCGGTCTCCAAAACCGTTGGTTGGG
>CBDVAV010000504.1:0-4085 GCA_965372055.1 uncultured bacterium
CCTCCCCGGGCTTCCTTGTTCCTGGCAAATTGGTCTAATCCAAAAGCTACAAGAGCGAAAATGAATATATTGACTTGGGAAGTTTCCAGGTTTGTAACCACACCCACGGCCATTATTGCCAGGGGTATGGCCCAGTATCCCGTGGTTGGGCCTTCCTTTCCACCACCGGAAAGGAACCAGGCAGTTCTGGCCACGGCCATGCTTGCAAATACAGCCAAGGCTAGATTTAGTGCAAACCAAATCGCTGCACCTACCGAAACCGGAAATGGTACCAACGGGCCATAAACTAGCCCGAAAAAAGGGGGATATTTCCCAATGGATGTCCTTTCAAAAGCATAGGCATCATAAATATTGATCCTATCATATAGTAGCTCTTGGCTAAAAGCTGTAAAATCATCGTATTGAGTGCCATGACCACGGTTAGCCCTCAATACTGCATTCACCCACAATCCAATGATTACCAGGATCATAAAAACCAGCCACCTCCGGCGGATACGGGCTCCCTGGGGAGTTTGATCCAAAGCACGATTCCAGGCTCGAACTATAAATCCACGAAAGCTTTTTATAAGTCGCATAATTTCAAGCGAATTTGGAAATAAATGCCATTAAAACAAATTTCCTCTCTAACGTTTTCCAACTATGATTTGAGAAAAGGCCTGATTTAGTTTATCATCAAAATAATAGAGGAGAATAATTGGTAGTTGTCTAACTTTGGCCGGATAAAGAACGACCGCGATGAATTTTCTGAAATCAATTTCTTTTTTAGTAATAAGCATAGCTCTGGTCAGTTGCTCATTGGACAAACCCAAAGTGGTTCGACATTTAACCAAAGACTTTAACCTGGGCTGGTGGTCAGAGCCTAGGTACCAGGCTTTGTTTTTGAAAACTGACCCGGATGAATACGGAGGGACAAAAATAATTGCGGAAACTGTTTATGCCATAGGTTATGATGAGGAGTTTATTATTGTCAAACAACATCCCAATAAGTTAGAAGAGGTTAAAAAAAGGTTGTTCAATACCAAGACTGGTGATGGTTGGTTGATTGAGACCTTGCAGGACACGGTTTATTTGGATAAAATGCTTGTTCATTTCAGTGAAGGAAAATGGGTTTTTAATGGGGAAGAGTCAGATTTGAACAATCTGTTTCCATACAAAGACGAAACATTCTATTATATTGTTGATATAAGGGATTACCAATATAGATTTTGGAGCGATGCTAAGAATATTTACAAACTCAACAATGAAGAAGAATTTGTTAACAAGAGAAAGGATTTAAGTGTATCTGAAGATTTGGTATTCACCATTAAAATTCCTGAACTGGAATAGGCTTAACTATGCAATCAGTCTTTTGAATAAATCCTCTTAAAAAACATGCAAAATGTCTCCTTTACCAAGCTTTCAATAATCATCCCTCTGTTCAACGAAGAAAAAACCATTAGCCAGACCTTAGATAAGATCAAGAATGTTAGCCTGATCAATAATATTGGAAAGGAGATCATTGTTGTAAACGATGCCTCTACTGATAAAAGCAAAGAAGTGGTGAAACAATATCAGGGCGAAAATCCAAATGAAGTAATCATTTTGTTTGATCAGCCTAAAAATATGGGGAAGGGGGCAGCAATTCAACGGGGGATAAAAGAAGCCACCGGGGATTTGGTGATCATCCAAGATGCCGACCTTGAATATGATCCCGCTGAATATAATGCCTTGCTTAAACCAGTGGTGGACTGTTTCGCTGATGTAGTTTATGGCTCCCGCTTCAAGGGCAGTAAATCCCATAGAATATTATTTTTCTGGCATTCCATAGGAAATGCATTTCTCACCTTCATGTCAAACATGTTTACCAATCTCAACCTTACAGATATGGAAACATGTTACAAATTATTTAAGGCCGATATCATAAAGAATCTAAAATTAAAGGAGAGACGCTTTGGTTTTGAGCCTGAAGTGACTGCAAAGATCGCAAAAATCCCAAGGATTCGGATTTACGAGGTAGGAATATCTTATTATGGCAGAGGTTATGAAGAAGGTAAAAAAATTGGGTGGAAGGATGGTATCAGAGCATTGATATGCATTATAAAATATTCTTTTTAAGTACCCGAGAGTTCAATGGCTTGTTTTAGTAAGCATTAAGGCAATAAATAAAATGGCTGTTCAGTGGGGTTTCACCTTGGATTTTGATGAATGATTTGTTGACTGGATGCGTAATTTCACTATCTTGAAAATCCATTTAACCCAGGCAACTTATGAAAATCCTAAGATCAATCCATCTGAAACAAATATCCATTTTTCTTTTTTCCATAGTTTTTCTTTTTTCCTGTAAAGAACCAGAAGAAGAAGTCAAATCAGGTTTCCTTATCGAGATGGAAATTAACGAAGGCACTAACCTGGCGGCTGCCCTTTCTCCGGATGGTGAGACCCTTGCCATCGATGTATTAGGGCGTATTTGGTTGATGTCAGCAAATGGAGGCGAAGCTGTTCCCATTACAGATTCATTGGGTAATGCCCGACAGCCTTCATGGTCCCCAGATGGTTCGCAAATAACCTTCCAGGCATTTTGGGATGGCAATTGGCATATTTATACCATCAGAAAAGACGGGACAGGCCTTAAACAAATGACTACAGGTGAATTCGATTACCGCGAACCTCATTGGTCACCCGACGGGAGTAAACTCGCCTTCGCTTCGGATAGAGGTGGCAGTTATGATATCTGGACGCTTGACCTTGTAGGTGAACAATTGGTTTCACTCACTGATCAACCCGGCAACGAATACGGCCCGGCATGGTCGGCAGATGGTAGCCAAATGGCATACGTTTCAAATGATGCTGAAAATGGTGGCATCATTGTTAAGTCGATGTTGGACGGGAGTTCCAAGAGGGTATACAGCGGTACAGGAAAGCTTACTGGTGTTTCATG
The DNA here is from genome assembly GCA_965372055.1 of uncultured bacterium. Classification (GTDB taxonomy): domain Bacteria; phylum Bacteroidota; class Bacteroidia; order Cytophagales; family Cyclobacteriaceae; genus CBDVAV01. The sequence goes on from CBDVAV010000504.1 coordinate 2,918, forward strand.
GTCACCTGCCAGCGACAGGATTGTATTTAATGAACAATACATGGCGAGCAGCCAACTGAAAGCAGTTTCATCGGATGGTTCTGGGCAAGAGGTTACGTTAACTCAGGATGATGATGATGTATTCCCATTCAGGACAGCCTGGATATCAAATACCGATTATATATATACCGCATCTGGAAAAATAAAAACGGCATCACTTGAAGATGGTTCTTCCTCTGAAATTCCATTCAATGCAAAAGTGGTTATGGAAAGGAGCATTTACGAGCGAAAACAGAAGGATTTTGATAGTACAAGTCCCCAAAAGGTAATAGGCATCACTTCCCCTCAATTAAGTCCGGATGGTCAAACGGTGGCATTTATAGCCTTACAGGATCTTTGGATTCGCAGTTCTGACGGCTCCATGGAACAAATTACCAACGATGGTTTTGTTGAGGTTACTCCAGCTTGGTCAAAAGACGGGAGTTCCCTTGCCTTTGCATCTGACCGGGAAGGCCAATTTGCTATCTGGATAAGGAATATGTCATCAGGTGAGGACACCAGACTGATTGAACTTGGCAGCGCACCCTCTGGATTAAGCTGGTCACCAGATGGAAATAATATTGCTTTCACCCAGAGTTTTGGCCCACGGGGTGGACAGGTGAATTCAGTGGATGTAAATAGTAAAGCCATTACACAAATTGGCGGTCGCTTGTCAAGCAGTATTGGTGCTCCAACATGGTCTCAGGATGGCAAAACAATTGCTGTCACAGTTCTTCAGCCCTATTCAAGCCTTTACCGGGAGGGTGTGAACAAGGTCATGTTATTTTCCATTGATGGTAAAAATCAAACACTTCAGGATGCGCCTGAGCATTGGTCTTTTGGAATTAGGGGCAACGATGGCCCAATATGGTCACCGGATGGCAAATACATGGCAGTAATATCAAAGGGAACACTTTGGCTTCTTGAAGTAGATGAAAAAGGAAATGTGATTGGTGATCCAAGCAGGGTAAATGAAGACCTTGCTGATGCACCCAGTTGGAGCGGGGATTCTAAAAGCCTGTTGTACGTGGCCACGGACAAACTGAAGAAGGTCAACACCGAAGATAAATCAACTGAAATCCTGAATATTGACCTTACCTGGTCTAGAAGTTTGCCCAATGAAAGAATTGTTATCCATGTCGGAGGCCTT
>CBDVAV010000505.1:0-4082 GCA_965372055.1 uncultured bacterium
CATTCCACAAACAGGTATTGTACAACCTGCAGAAACATTTTTTCTTGATGCAGTAGAAGGTGGTACCATTAGAAGGGTAGTGGCAGAAAGTGGCGCTATTTTAAATAAAGGGGATATCATACTTGAACTTTCTAATTTAAACAGGGAATTAAGCGTTCTTTCCCAGGAAGCAAGCTTAAATGAGAGTATAAACAGGGTTAGACAGACCAGGCTTCAGTTGACACAAAACGATCTGACACAGCAACAGACACTGGCTTTAATCGAGAATCAACTGCAAATTCTTGGACCCCAGTATATGAGGGAAAAGCAACTTTACCAGAAAAAACTTATTTCGAAACAACAGTTTGAGCAAACTGAAGCAAATTACCAGTATAACCTGAAAAGAAAGACCATAACTTACATGTCTTATCGAAATGATTCAATAGCCAGGGTAAGGCAGCTTAAAGAATTGAATTTGTCGGAGATAAAAATGTCGGAAAGTTTAATAGGTGTGTCCAGAATACTGGACAATTTGATCATCAGGTCTCCGATTTATGGCCAATTAACTACTCCAAGGCTTACTGAAGGACAAGCAGTGTTTACCGGCCAAAGAATGGGTCAGGTGGACGTGATTGGTAGTTATAAAGTAAATGTTGCTATTGATGAATTGTATTTGCCCAGGATTTCCAAGGGATTAAATGCAACCTTTAACTTTGCAAATCAGTCTTATAAACTAGTGATTAATTATATTTACCCTGATATTAATGCTGGCAGGTTTACAGTGGATATGGATTTTGTAAATGATACCCCCGAAAAACTTGGTACACCTGCAGGAATAAAAATAGGACAATCACTGAGATTGAGAATTGCACTAGGTAATTCTTCGGAAGAGCTTTTATTGCCTGTAGGGGGATTTTATAGAGACACGGGAGGAAATTGGGTTTTTGTTCTTGAAGAAGGTGGTGACAAGGCCGTGAGAAGGAACATAAGGTTAGGAAGAAGGAACACGGAGAATTTTGAAGTACTTGAGGGCCTTGATCCCGGTGATTTAGTAATTACATCTTCTTATGATCATTTTGGAGACAATCAAGTCTTAATACTATAAATAATTTAGAAATAATTTAGGATTAATAAACATTCACAACCATGATAAAAATTAAGGAATTAACCAAACTCTACACCACTGATGAAGTGGAAACCACGGCCCTAAACAGTATCGATATTGAGATAAAGAAAGGGGAATTCGTTGCAGTAATGGGTCCCTCTGGATGTGGCAAGTCCACACTTCTTAATATTGTTGGATTATTAGATAATCCCACGGAAGGGGAATACTGGTTCGGAGAACATGAAGTATCCAAGTTTAGTGAAAGGCAAAGGGCTCAATTAAGGAAAGGTTCCCTTGGATTTGTATTCCAAAGCTTTAACCTGATTGATGAGCTTACTGTTTTTGAAAATGTTGAACTTCCACTTCTGTATTTGAAAGTCCCTTCCAAAGAGAGAAAAGAGAAAGTTGAAGCAGTATTGGAAAGAATGAACATTATGCACAGAAGAAACCACTTTCCCCAGCAGCTCTCAGGTGGACAGCAACAAAGGGTTGCAATTGCCAGGGCAATCGTGGCAAGGCCAAAGTTGATCCTTGCTGATGAGCCTACTGGAAACCTCGATTCAACCAACGGCGAGGAAGTGATGAAACTTTTGGCCCAATTAAATGAAGAAGGCACAACTATTGTAATGGTAACACACTCCCCTTATGATGCTAACTATGCACATAGGATCATCAACTTATTTGATGGAAAAGTGGTTACCGAGAATATCAAAGAACAGTTTCATATTTAAAAAATCTGTTATTTTAAAATAAAAGTGGTTGAATTAATTTTAACCACTTTTTTTTATTTAGTCCTGTAACTTTTTCCGATAAAAGGGAGTCCTATGTTCAGTATTTAATCAATAGTTAAATTAATCAATAACAACAAATCCATATTACCATGCTTAGAAATTTCCTTAAAATAACCTTCAGAAGCCTTCTGAAAAACAAAACTTATGTACTGATCAACATCTTTGGAATGGGGATCGCATTGGCTTGCTGTGTGGTTGCATATCTCAATTACGAATTTGCAATTGGGTTTGACTCAGATCAGGAAAATGTTGAAAATGTATACCGTGTTAACTTTGTAAGAGACTTCCAGGGACGAGTTCGCAAGAATGGATTTACCCCATTGCCCATGGCCCTCGCGATCAAACAGAATGTACCGGAACTAGAGGAGGTGGTTCGGTTTCATCCTACTGGGGGAAATATCAGAATAGGAGAAGATCTTTTCAGGAGTGACCTCACCTATGTTGATGGAAATTTTTTCAAGGTATTTACTATTCCATTAAAATTGGGCAACAAAGAAGATATTAATGATCGTTCCAAGATATTTATTTCAACAGATTATGCGGTTAAGTATTTTGGTGAGGATGACCCAATTGGTAAACAAATCACCCATGTACTGGATAGTGGCACCAGGGAATATGTTGTGGCAGGGGTAATGGAAAAAATACAGTCCAACTCTAGTTTTTATGGGATTGATGCTGTTTTGCACTTTGACAATTACTTTGCTGCGTTTCCTGAAGTAGATGAAAACAATTGGGGGGACTGGAGTACAGTGTTTTTAAAATTGCCAGATAATTCAAGGACCAATGCTATTACAAAGCAATTACAACAATATATAGAACCTCAAAATAAAGCCAGAGAGGATTATAAGATCACACAGTATTACCTTGACCCTTTTGTTGGTATGGCGGTTAGAACTGAAAGAGAAGATATTGGAAGCTGGACACGGCAAGGTATGCCCACTTCTGCAGCAATTGCCCCATTAATAATGGCAGCACTGATTTTGCTTATTGCCTGTTTTAATTTCACAAATACCAGTATTGCTATTTCAAGCCGTAGGTTGAAGGAAATAGGGCTACGAAAAGTGATGGGCGGTGTAAGAAAGCAATTGATATTCCAGTTTCTATCCGAAAACATTCTTCTATGTTTCGTTTCGTTAATGGTGGGACTAATAATGGCGGAGTATTTAGTGCCTGCCTATAACACGATGTGGGATTTCATTGATATTGAACTGGTCTATCTGGATAATATTGCATTTATTGCTTTTCTGATTGTACTCACTTTAACTACTGGGCTTATCGCGGGAAGTTATCCTGCTTTCTATATCAGTAAGTTTGACCCTGCAAGTATTTTAAAAGGTACAACCAAATTTGGAGGTACGGGTTTTCTTCCAAAATTATTGCTGGGATCGCAGTATGGAATTTCATTACTGGCAATAATTATGGGTATCGCTTTCGTGCAAAATGCTAAATATCAGGAGGAACTGGACATGGGATTTGATAAAGAAGGTGTTATTTATACACGTATAAATGATTTTGGTGAATTTGAAAACTATCGAAATGCCTTGGCAGGGAACCCTCAAATAGAAACCATAGGAGGATCGGAATACCAATTATATGACTCTTGGAGAAACGATCCTATTCGTTATGAGGAGGTTGAGATTGAGACTGATATTCTACATGTTGGAGACAATTACCTGGAGGCAATGAACATTGAGGTACAGGAAGGGAGGTCATTTAATTTTGATTCAGAAACTGATATGAAGGAGTCAATTTTGGTATCAGAAACTTTCATAAAAGAACTTGGTTGGGAAGACAGCCCTATTGGAAAACGAATTGTTTGGGCAGACACTGTTCCATTATTTGTAATAGGAACAATTAAGGATATCTATACCAGTGCGCTTTGGAATCCACTTGATCCAATGATAATTCGTTATGTGCCAGAAGAAAAATATAATTTCCTTACTGTAAAGTCTTCGGCTACAAATGCATTGGAGGTAAACGACTATATGAAAGCTAAGTGGAACGAAGTATTTCCCAACAGACTTTATGCCGGGAGATTTATAGATGAGAACATGCAGGAGGCGGCCCTTGTAAATTCTAACATTGTTAAAGTGTTTGTTTTTCTGGGTATTGTGGCTACAATTCTTTCAGCAACAGGATTGTTCACTTTAGTATCTCTCAATATAATTAAGCGTATGAAAGAAATAGGAATAAGAAAAGTACTTGGG
>CBDVAV010000506.1:0-4067 GCA_965372055.1 uncultured bacterium
GAACATGATGCAATTCATGGATAAGGGCGAACCAAATTGTTGCGTAGTTCTTGTGTAGATCAGTGACAACAATACAAGGTTTATTGTTTATGACAAATGTTGCTCCGCGAATTTGTGTTTTGGGGAGCATAGGTTGAAACACAATTGTAATCCCAATATTATAAAGTGCTCGGAATACAGTGACAAGCCCTTGTTCTACATTTTGTGTATATGGTTTAATTTTTGGAATAAGTTCAACTAAATCATCCCTAGAATATTCGTTAGGATTATTAATTAATTCAAAATACTTATAAGAGGACTTAATCCAAAAAACCTTCATTTTATCACTAAAAGATTTTTTTGTTCGACTATATAAAACTTCATCCAGATCCTTTTCATAATGATAGATTGATTCAAGTTGAAAAAAATTGCAAATTCTATCTTTTAATTCACCAATTGACGTGTCTTTGCTTATGAAGCTCAATGAAATTAATGTTTTCAGATCAAAATGCTTGTTGATAAATGTTATATCCATTGAATCCTGAAGTTCCTTAATCTCCTCAATTGGTCTTTGTTTGAAATATAGTACAAGTAATTCTTCAAAATCCAATTCCAAAAACTCACTGAGTTTTATAAGATTTATTATATCTGTTTGTTTGGAATTTCCATTAAGTATTCCATCCAAACTCCTTCTTTGAATTCCCGCCAATCTTTCAAATTGAGTTTTACTTAAACCGGATTCATTTAGTTTCCCATCCAAAATGTCTTTTATGGATTTGTCTGTTGTGGGATCAAGGCTTCTTTTTAGTATTGAATCAATCATCGAGGTAAATTTACCTCTAAATATTTTAATATACTATAAAAAATTGCAATAAAAAGGTAAATTTACCTCAAAACGTAGCGGCCCCCAAATAATACATAACGTTCCGATGGTATGACCATATGCCGATGTTCGTAGGGTTATATTTTTTGTTTATTGTATAAGCTAAGTTAGTTTTATTAGTGAGTGCTTAGTTTATAACCACCAATTGGTTACACCATGTGTTAGGTGGCGTTAAGATTATTATCGATGAACTTCTTCAACCGACAAGTCTTTAAAGATTATATCAATTCTTCTTTCAGATTCCCATAAAACTTCAACATGGTGAAAACTAATGTTCTCTTCCAAATGACTTTTGTACTTATTAAGCAAATCGCTGTCACCGTCCGATAATTGTATTATAGCTACTTCGCTACTGCCCCAGTTAATATTTTCCGGTTCTGAAATTTGAGAAGAATTCCAAGAATTTGTGATCCTAAATTCCTGAACACAATTAAATATTAGTTTAGTTTGCCTGTCAATATCAAAATTTATAACACCCTTCTTATTGTAGATGTAGTTTATTAGAAATTCAACTTCATATCCATGTTTTTTGAATTGAATATCGTTGATAACACACTCTTCAAAATTCTTATACTTGGTTAATATATCTAAGATTGTACGGTTCATAAATGACACCCAACTACTATATAAACACCATTTATGTTGCTAATACACCCAATATGGTAGAATAACTACAACTTTTGCAAGGTAAGGCAAATATCAAAGCCAGTCAATACGTATAAATTGGACATGGCACGGCCTCTGGAATTCTATAATTTCCAATTAATTATCAACAATGACCGGAGTGATTCAATAACATTTTGGTTTCGATTTTTGAAGACACAAACCAAGGGAAAGCAGCTCCCATCTCATATCTCATATCTATTATCTCCCATCTAAACTTCACTCATATTTCAAACTTTCCACAGGGCTGAGCAATGCAGATTTAGTGGCCTGGAAGCTCATGGTAAAAACTGCTATCAGTAATGCCAGGATTCCACTTACAATAAAAATGCCAGGACTCATAGTTATGTGGTAGTCAAAACTTTGGAGCCAGTTTGTGAGCACAAAATATGCAATGGGCCAGGCTACAATATTTGAAATGATTACCCATCGGGTAAAGTAGCTGGACAGTAACAGTACAATGGCAGAATTTGATGACCCAAGAACCTTGCGTATTCCTATTTCTTTGGTTTTCTGCTCCGCTACAAATGCAGTCAGGGCAAATAACCCAAGGCAAGAAATCAGTATTGCAATGGTCACGAAATATAAAAATATCTCTTCAAGTCTCTTTTCCGCCGCGTATTGGGCAGCAAAACTTTCATCAAGAAAATCATATTCAAAACCAACCCCTGGACAAAACTCCTTGTAAATTCCCTCGATACTTGCAATAGATGCTTGAAGATTTTCTCGAGATAGCTTAATACATGCTCTTCTTGGATAGTAATCCCACACAATTGCCACTGGGCCAATTTTGGAGTGCAAGGAATTAAAATGGAAATCCTTAACCACCCCAACAATTTCATAACCTCTGTTTCCATTATATAAAATACTGCCAACCGGCTCTGATAAATCAAAAAATTTAACTGCTTCTTGATTGATCAGGAATTTATATCCAAGATCTGTTTGCATCTCGTAAGAGAAGTTTCTTCCTTCTATTATTTCTATATCCATGAGCTTGACAAAATCAGGATCAGCATTTATCACCCTCATTGAAGCATATTCATCTTCATTTGGGAGACGAAAGCCCCAGGTGTTGGTAATTTTACCAGGAAGTTGGTTTAAATATGTAACGCCTTTTACATTGGGAATGGATTCTATTTGCTGTCTGAAGGATTGCCTGCTTCCCATAACTTTACTGCTGTCTCCCCTAAATCTTGCACTGCCCATAGTAGTGGTCAATACATAATCGTGGTTTATGCCCAAATCCATATTTTGCATGTAGTTTAGCTGCCTCACTACGGTGATAGTAGCAATAATCAGGAAAATTGAAATGGCATATTGGAAGGAAATCAAGAGCTTGCTTAACAACGAGTTTTTTGTTCCCCTGCCAGAGTTTCCCTTGAGGATATTAATTGTTTTGGCTTTGGATAAATAGATAGCCGGGTAGATTCCAGAAACAAAAATGGTAAAAATCAAAACACCTACGGTGATGCCTGCCAAATTTTGATTGATGGGAAATAAATCAATGCTCTCTCCAATGATATCATTAAAAGTAGGCAACAGTAACTTCGTCAGGAGAACTGAGAATATAAATGATATGAAAACAATGATGAAAGTTTCACCAAAAAACTGGGTTTGAAGAGCAAACTCTTTTGCCCCTGAAACCTTTCGAATGGCAATCTCTTTTTCCCTGGTACGGGTTTTGGCAATGGTGAGATTGATGAAGTTTATACAAGCAATCAATAATATCAAGACCCCAATGGCAGAAAAAGCAAATACCAGATTAATGTTGCCATGCTTGGTATTTTTTTCATATTCCAGGTTATTGGCAAAGTAAATGTCATTGAAACTGCGTAACAGTAGTGTATCCCCTTCATAATTATCTACTTCATATGCCCGGGTATTGATTTTATCAACCAGGTTTTTCTTGTTAAGGTTGGCTGTAGTTAGCAAGTAGATAGAAAAATTGTTGCTATGGGAGTCAAGGAAATCATTGTTGCCATTTCTAATAGTGATGTCTGAAACAGAAGCAAATGCATTTATATCCATATGGAATTTCTTGACCTCCTCAATAACACCTGTAATCTCATAATCGTACTGGCTGCCAATTTTTACCAATTTTCCTAAAGGGTCCTGATCACCAAAAAGCTTACGGGCGGTGTTTTCAGCAAGTACCACCGAGTTGGGAGCACTAAGTGCAGTTTTTGGGTTGCCTGCCAGGAAATTAAAATCAAAGACATTGAATACGGTACTGTCTACATAAGCGAAATTTTTTATGGTAAATACTTCTTCATCGTATTTGATGGTAGGCTCGATCCAAAAGAAAAACCGCACCGCATGCTCTACCTCGGGGAAGGCCATGGTGGTTTCGCGCAAAAAGGGAGGCATTACTACCCAGGTCTGACTTTCCAACCGGTAAATTTGCTCTCTTTTGGAATGATTAGTATCGTAATTCAATTGTTCATTGACAAAGAGAAATATCATGATGGCACTGGCCATACCAATGGACAGTCCGAAAATATTTATTAATGATATCCATTTGTGTTTCACAAGATTTCTAAAT
>CBDVAV010000507.1:0-4062 GCA_965372055.1 uncultured bacterium
AAAAACGGGCATGCTCAAGTCCAATTGTCCTGGAATAATGATGGAAATGATTTTTGGATGCTAATCACTACTATTGAAACCAAAGATCATTTTTACAAAATTCTTTGTTGGACACTTACAGAGCATAAAAGTGAACTTGAGGCTGACTATAAGAGAATTGCCAGTAGTTTAAAAGAATAATAGACTCAGACAAAAAAAATTTTGAAATTCAGAATTTGTGGTCATTGATCATTCAACCTGAGCCTCTGCCAATTTTTTACTGATCTTGAAAATTGCAACTGCACCTATTACCAACCAGATCACATTGACAAAAGTAGAAGGATAGGCTGTGTAATGATATGTATTAAAGATCAAAGCAATACTGCCTATTACATTTAATATTTGATAAAAATAACTGTCTGCTTTGATTTTATTATAACTGATAAGTGCATAAGCTACTACCAGTAATATGGATCCTATCCATCCGAAAATATCTATAAACATTTCTAACATTGTAGGTCTTCATTCATTTGATTATGGTTATAAAAGTAATGTTTTGTGTGAAAAAACCTACAGTTCTCTGATCTTTCAAATTCACTCTTCAATTAATTGATTTCGCTTCGACAATCTGCTAACTTTATGTTTATGATATTACTCAAAAACCCAAATAAGTGCCTAATTGTATTGGCAGCTATGCTAACAATGATGTAGTAATTCTCATGCTTATCACTACAAAAAGCCAGATCAAAATAAAATCCATTTTTATAAATTATATCAAATATATTATCTTTAAACATAAAGTTTTGGTGCAAATCAGCAACAAAATCCAATTTTGCCTACTGATCAAATATTTCAAATGAAAATAATACTTTTATTTATAACCTATCTGGGTCTTCTACATAATTGCTTTTCTCAATCCAGAGGCTACGTATTACCAAATGATTCCACATATATAAGGGGATATATTACCCTTGAATATAGCAATCCAATGAAAGTGATTTTTAAAAGCAGCCTTACTGGAAATCCTGTATATTATACTGCTCAAGACCTTGAAGAATTTGGGTTTTTGAAAAGTAATTCCAACAGGATTATTGACAGGAAGTTCATATCTGTTGATTTTGAAATTGATGGACAAAATCAAATGGAATTTGCCCAGTTGTTGGTTTTCGGGAATTATAGACTATATAAAATAGACAGGAAAAATAATATTTACCTATTGGAAGATCAAAGTAGAATCCAGTTAAACGAAGGGAATTTTGAAGAAATAATCAAGAAATTTGCTGGATCGTGCATTGTGGGAGATGATAAAAAATTTTATGTTAAACACAATAGCCGATCTCTTACACGATTTGTTCATAGCCTAAATGAAGGCAATTGTTATCATCATTCTGGTTCGGTATTTGGAGTATTTGTTGGGTACAATTGGGCAAAAGCATCATTGTTTAATAATTCTTTCCTGCAAAATGTGCTAGGTGATTTTAGTACTATTGCCGGAAATATAAAGATTGGACTTAATTTTGACACCCCATTTAAGGACAATGATAACTTAAGCCTGATTGGTCAGATTACTTTTGATAATTACAAGTTCAATCATGATGGAATCCGCATTTTAAATGACAGATCAGGTAACCCTCTTTTAAATTTGGAAATTATGCAACATTTAGAACTTGACCTTTCATTTTTGGGATTTGAACTATTGCCGAAATACAGTTACCGGGTAAAGCAATTTTCCTTTTTTATCATGACTGGATTGGCCTCTAGCTTGTTGTTGAACAAAAATGATTTATTGCGAAAAGATGTAACACAAGTTGGATTTTTTTCATCTACAGAAATTACAGATTTTATCACACTTTCTAATATTCACTTGGGATATGCTTTAGGTATAGGTTCTCAATATTTTTACAAACCCAATAGATACGTTGCATTGGAATTAAAAAACAGTAAGTTTTTTAATTCCACGGTGAGTAAGAAAATTATGGCTATTAACAACAATTACATTACATTGAAATTCAATTTCTGACAATTATTGAGAAAGTGAGGTATGACCTTGCTTGATCAAGGAATTACTTGAATTGTATTTCAAAAGGCAGTCGTGTTTGTAATCCCTCCAAATACTTTATCTTGTTAAGGAATTCAACATAAGTGTACAGTTCACCGGATTCATCTTCCAAAATCCTAGCTTTTATGTCACCGCTAAGTCCCTCTGCCAACTCCTGCCAAAAATCTTTTTTTATTGGGTATACCCTGGTTTTATAATCATCTTCAACTCCGGCTTTTTTTGCAGCGATCTTTATGGCATCCTCAAGTCCTCCAATCACATCAACTAATCCATTGTCAATTGCCTGTTCACCAGTCCATACTCTACCCGATGCAATTTCCTGAATTTCTTCAAGCTCCATATTTCTGCCTTCTGCTGCCTTGGTCGTAAAATCAAGGTAGCCTTCATCAACTCCTTTTTGGATTATTTCTCTTTCAAATTCAGTTACATTTCTTGAAGATGTATAAAGGTCGGAATACTCTCCTGTACCGTAATTGTCAGTAGTGATGCCCAATTTATCTTTCATAAAAGGACCCATATTAAAAAATATACGGAAAATCCCTATTGATCCTGTAATAGTATTTTGTTGGGCCACGATTGTATCGCATCCCATGGCAATATAGTAACCTCCTGAAGCTGCATAATCAGACATTGAGGCAATTACAGGTTTAATTTTTTTAGCTTCCTGGATTTCTCTCCAGATAATATCTGAAGCCAGGTAATTCCCTCCTGGAGAATTAACCCTTAATACAATTGCTTTAATGTTTTTATTGCTGGCTGCTTTTCTTATCTCTTTGGCAAATACTGAAGAGCCAATCATGTTCTTCTCACCTTTCCCCCAAACAATTTCACCCGAGGCTACAATAACAGCTATCCTGTTCTTTGAAGTATTTATATTGCTGTATGATTTGCGATATTTGGAATAAGTCACAAATTCCACTTCTTCGTCATCTTCCAGTCCTATCTTCTCCCTTAGAATGTCCAATACTTCATCATAGTATTTCAGATCAGTAATTAATTTCTTCTCTACGGCATCCTTGGAGTTTCTGACTAAATATTTATCCGATATTTCTTCAAGATCATCTTTTGATATCCCCCTCGACTGGGAAATATCTTCCAATAAATTGTCATAAATGTTGTTTATGAATACTCCCAATTGTTCTTCATTCTCAGGACTCATATCTTCCCTGGTAAATGGTTCAACAGCACTTTTATACTCGCCAACCCTAAATATTTGTGGCTCTATGCCAAGCTTTTCCAAAGTGCCTTTGAAAAAAATAAGTTCTGCATTAATGCCATTGAACTCTACCTCTCCTATTGGATTTAAATACACCTCATCTGCTACTGAAGACAAATAATAACCACCTTCTGTCATTAAATCAGAATAGGCTATGATGAATTTTCCCGACTCCTTAAAATTGATGAGAGCCTTTCTAACTTCTTCACCAGTAGCAAAACCTGCAGCTAGCCATGGCGCCTCCAGTAATATCCCCTCGATATTATCATCATCCTTAGCGTTGTCTAAAGCTTCCCTCAATTCAATAAGCCCCATCGTGTTGGTAGCTCCTGGAAAAAAGGCAGCAAAAGGATCTTCGGTTTCACGTTCCTGAATAGGTTTTGTTAATTTTAAATGTAAAACAGTGTTTTTCTCAAGCTCAACTTCTTCCTCCGATGTGATTGCAGAAACTATCCCAAAAAAGAGAATCAATATAAATCCAGTAAAAATAAACAGCCCTGCAAGCGTGGCCAGCAAATTTCTCAAAAACTTCATATTAATATTTTTCCAAAGCGCAATATTACAAATAATGGCTAGTTAATTCACGGTAAATCATAATTTTGGATCACGAATTATGATAAATGGAATATACTTATTGTTAGGCAGCAACCTTGCGGATAAGAGGATCAATATTAATAGGGCGATTGATATGATTGAATTAATGATAAAGGGGTTGAGATAATGATACATGAGATTCCCATTAGCATGGTGACTGACAGCAGCGACAACACCTGCATGGCCGTTTTCACAAAGGACTGGCTGTGGACTA
>CBDVAV010000508.1:0-4055 GCA_965372055.1 uncultured bacterium
AAAACAATCCATGAATCGTAATCTTTATATTCTATTAATACTACTTAGTACCCTTTTGATAACCAGTCATAATTCGATGGCCCAGGAATTTGGTATTAGAAAAGGACAGCCAATCACTTGTTATACTTCAGGTGAAATTGTTGATCCAAGTGATTACATCCTGGCAAGAAAAGGTTTTTTAGAGAGCAGGAATAATGCAAGGACATCAGGGACAAATTCAACTATTGAAATGACTTTAAGTGGCTTTCCGCCTGAAGCAGCCGATGCCATGCAGTTTGCCGCCGATATCTGGTCTTCATTTATAACATCCCCCATACCAATTAAAATAATTGCAAACTGGACGCCATTGGGCAGTGGAGGTATATTGGCAAATGCATCATCAACTGACGATTTGGTTAATTTTGAAGGAGCTCCAGAGCCTGATATCTTTTACCCTATTGCTTTGGCTGAAAAAATCGCCCGCCGTGAATTTAATTCTTCAAATACAAGCGAAATATCCATAAATGTAAACAGTGACCGGGCAGATTGGTATTTTGGAATTGATCCCAAGGATTTTGGACCAGGCCAAATTGATTTAGTTACTGTTATCCTGCACGAAATAGGACACGGGCTTGGTTTCCGTGCCGGAAACGCGACCAATTGTTTCGCAAGACCAAGTATATATGCTTACCATATTCACAATGGAGCAGGTCAACAATTGGTGGATGAGTCGATTTTCCCAGGAAGTAATTGTTCTGATGGAGGTTCCGACAAAGTTCAAAATGCATTCACCAGCAATGATCTGTTTTTTAAAAGACCAGGAGGCAGTATAATCTCACAATTGTATGCACCCAGTTCTTTTTCTGGTGGAAGCAGTATTTCCCATTTAGATGAGGCTGCATATCCTGCAGGTAATATAAACCAATTGATGACCCCGAATCTCGATGGTGTTATCCATGATCCAGGGCCACTTGCACTGGCAATGTTTGCCGAGATGGGATGGGTTTATACATATTTTGATCACGTGCCTTTTGCTGACATGGAAGTATTGAACGAACCTTTTCTGGTAACCATTACCAGTGACACGGTATTGATCCGGGACAATATACTTTTACATTATTCAACTGATGGTTTTAGCACGGAAAATACAGTAGTCTTACAAGACACATCAAATCCGGATGAATTTTCAACGAGCCTGTCAGTGGGCACAAATGTAGATCTCTCATATTATTTTTCAGTAATAGACACCCTTGGACGACAGTTTAATTTTCCTGATAACGCTCCTGTAAATTTTTTGACTTTTTTTATAGGGGAAGATGTAGAGGCACCAGTCATTTCACATAATCCATTGAATGTTATTCTAAGCACTAGCATTTCGGAATTAATTATTGTTGAAATTTCAGATAATATTGGTGTTTCCTCTGCCATGGTAGAATATTCCATTAATGATGTGGATCAGACACCGTTAACATTGGTGATAAATCAAGAAGTTGAAGACCAGTATGAATCCAGTTTAGTATTGCCCGTAGGGTTGATTAAGGGAGATGTCATTAAGTATCGCATTGTCGCTACTGATGCTTCCTCAAATTCCAACCAAGCTTTCTTGCCCGCATCTGGGTTTTTTATAGTGGAAATCAACGAATTTGATGCTGTAAACTTTTATGTCAACGACTTTGATAACACTACAAAAGATTTCATTGGTAATGAATTCACCATAGATACACCAGTGGGTTTTGTAAATGGCAGCATCCATTCCCCACATCCTTATCCTGATGGTACGGGATCCAATCTGGAAACAAATCTAATCTATCAATTGGCCACTCCAATAATTGTTAACGGCGATAACCCAGAAATGATATTTGATGAAGTAGTGTTAGTAGAGCCAGGGGATTCGGCCAGTGTGTTTGGAGATGAAAATTTTAAAGATTATGTAATTGTTGAAGGCACAAATGATAATGGTGTAAACTGGGTACCACTTTTGTCCGGTTACGATGCACGCGAATATTTTGATTGGTTGGAAAAATATAACAGTATTCCAAAAGGGGTAAATTCAGGTGGAAATGGAAATAGGCTGCTTTTTAAAACCCGTGTTATTGACCTTACACAAACATTCAATCCAGATGAATCAATATTTATCAGGTTTAGGTTGTTTACAAATTCTGTAGGATATGGATGGGGCTGGGCCATCGATAATCTCAAAATCCAAGAAGAAATAGTAGGGTTTGAAGACTTTATGTTTAGCAATGAACAGATTAATATATTCCCCAATCCTACAGATGGAAAAGTTAAAATTGAATTAATTGGGATAAATTCTACCGAATCGGTTGATATTGAAATATTTAACACACTTGGAAAATCCGTTTACCGCCATTCAATGGGACGGCTAAATAATGAACCAATAATCCATTCAGTGGATCTCTCCAATTTGAATGATGGATTATATCTGGTACATGTTACTGGTAGTAAGCAAATGACTCGAAAGATATTATTGAGGTAACTCTTTCTGCATTGTACTGTATAGATTCCCATTTTCATGGGAATGACGCCAGAACCTACTTTTGAGGTATTCCCCAAACGTCCTTCTATAAAATTATTGTTTTGTGAAAATAGTCTTGCCCTGGTCACCAAAATTATTAGACCAATTTAATTCTAATGTTCCATCAGGATTTACTTTTCCTGTGCCATTAAACTGATCGCCACCAAATACAGTATCAGGCTGTGAATCCAAACGGATAACACCACAAGCGTCCCTGATTGTTCCTGACTGATCAACTGCTTGGTATCCTATAAGATATAAACCACCGGTAATATCAGTAAGTGTGTATTCGCTGCCACTGATCTGCGTGATGGTTACTACATGAGTAAGGTCGGTAAAATTCCCGCCAGCTACACAAGCTCCATTGCCATCTCCAGCGCATCCTGTCGTCCGTGTATCGTACACTCCAGCCAGGTCTGAGGGACAATCATTGTCCCGAATAGTTATAGTAATGGATTTGCCAAATTCCTCTTCAAAATCATTCCCTTCCCCATCCACACCTGGCCCGTGTCCGGCATTGATACCTTCGCTTACACTGGTGATAGTTAAAATGATGGTTTTTTCCAGCCCGTCAATCACACTATTATCAACCGGACTGACATCTATAATTCCCACGCTGGAATTTGCTGGAATGGTAACTGTAGTTCCTCCACCTACGAAATAATCCTGCCCATTAACGGCAGTTCCAGAGGTTTCAAAAGTAACCTGGATTGGAGTAGATCTTTGAGCACCTACAAGCTGAATTTCCACACTATAAATTACTCCTTCATCCACGGCCACCTCACTTTCTTTAAAGGCTACCTTATCTTGAAATTTAAAGGTAAAGTCCTCGTTACAAGCAGTAACTATTATCGCTATTAAAAAATACTTGTAAAACTTCTTCATGCTCTTAATTATATCCTGGGTTTTGTACTATGTTAGGGTTAACTTTTATTTCCCTATCGGGGATGGGCCAGATAGTAAAATCGCTACCAGCAGCTACATCACAAATAGAAATTGCATTACATTCGATTCGCACTAAATCCTGATTATTTCTGAAAAGATCATAAGTCCGATGACCCTCCCAGGCCAATTCTCTTCTCCTCTCTGCCAGTACCTGGCCTAGTACCTGATTGTCCGGCGGAAAAATAGCAGCTAGTCCACTCCTGGTGCGGATAATATTCAGATCAACAATTGCATCCGGATAGTTTCCTATTTTGGCATAAGCTTCGGCCCTGTTGAGAATCACTTCAGCTAAACGCAATAACCTGGGACTGGCCAAACCTGGAGTATTAAGTATCCCGGGAAACTTATACTGGTATTCATCGCCTGCGAATGTTCGAATAAACTGTATTCTTACATCACCGGGTCCGCTCAATTCATCTATTATATCCTGTGAAGCTCGTAAATCACCAAATCCTTCAGGAATATAAATGTTGCCCAGGTTACTTGCGCCCAATGTCTCCGTGGCCAGGAACTTTACAGAAAATATCTCTTCATGATGCCTTGGATATGCAGATCTCTCACGAGACGATCTATCGAAGCCTGTTCATCCAGGCCC
>CBDVAV010000509.1:0-4047 GCA_965372055.1 uncultured bacterium
AATAGATAAGATATATGAAAATAGCATACTTCAACAGCCGAATTATTTTTCTGAGTTTGCTTTGGGATATAATTATAAAGATGCGTCTTGTCTAAAAGGGATAAGGAGTGCCCTGATGGCGAGTAAACTTCCTCAACAACAACCCTCACTATACGACTATTCTTTCCCCTTTACAAATCAAATTTATTTGAAGTGGTCAGCTTCCATAAAAAACGGATATAAATTGTCGGAGGCAGGAATTATCTGGTTAAAGTTAATAGCCCAAAGTTTATCGGTAATAGATTTGGAACAAAAACCAAGTGGCTTATTGAAGTATATTAAAGAAAAATCCCCAGATATTTAAACATCCAGGGATTTCATGGACAAATTTGATTTTATGAATTTATATCATAAAGTTTACTGGATATTGTAGCCACTTTGACATCAAAGGGTCGTCCATGGCTATTTCCATTCGCCCTTAACAATCCCAAATCAAATTCTACTATATCCCCTGAATTAACGGGTATATCTGAATTTAATTGGAAAACCTTCACTCTTCCAATTAGATTCTCTTGATCACAAGTGAGAATTTGAAGATATCCAACATCTCCTTCTTGTTGTCCCATTCCAACATCATCACCATCTCTTACTA
This sequence comes from uncultured bacterium, assembly GCA_965372055.1. Classification (GTDB taxonomy): domain Bacteria; phylum Bacteroidota; class Bacteroidia; order Cytophagales; family Cyclobacteriaceae; genus CBDVAV01. Next base: position 632 of record CBDVAV010000509.1, read on the forward strand.
TTCCTTTTCCTGTAGGCATAATTATGTGGGTTTAGTTAAACATAGGTTTTAGTATTTCAAATAGTTGATTGAAATCGTTATTGTTTTAGTTTTTCTAATATCTCTCCGGCCTTTTCAGCATTGTCGCTGCCAGCATCCCGTACTTCGGTTAGTACTTTCCCCGCATTTTCCTTATCTCCAATTTTCAGATAGCTAAGTCCTAAGTACCACTTGCCCAGTATTTTCAGGCCAATGCTTTGCTCTACTACTATAGTAAATGTACTTACCGCCTTTTCCCCTTCCCTTATGGCCAAGTATGCATTCCCCAGGTAAAACTGGTCAGCAATCTGATCCTCTTGATTGGCGATCATTTCTTCAAAAAATGTAACCGCTGATGAATAATTGCCGTTTTCATAGGCACTATTGGCTTTGTCGCGTATTTCAGATGCAGTGTTCCCACCCCTGGTACTGTTGTTGAGAGGGGTATAGGGCACAAAATTATCAGCAAAAAGTTCTTCTTCTGTAACACCCCTGAACGGGCCTATTGCAAACCAGGCAATAATCAGTAGGGCAAACCCTGCTGCAATGGCCCTTAGATAAGGCCTTTTGTACCACAATACGATTATAGTGGGTTTTATCTCCTTCTCGGTGAATTCTTCAGGTTCATCATCAGGATCAGAAACTTCTTCGTCAAGAAGTTTGTCAAGATTTTCAATCTTTTCTTCCAGGGTGGAATTCTTACCTGACCTCCGAAGCCCCTCTGTCATAATCTCCATATCATCGAAAAGCATCCTGAATTCTTCATCCATTGCCAATCGGCCTCTTACCTCATCCATTTCTACATCATCTGATACACCTTTGATGTATCGTTCGATTTTGTCAATGTCTAAATACGATTTTTCCATTTCAGTTAGCTTTAACCATTAAATACTTATTTCAATATCCACCATTTCTTCCCTGAATATCTTTCGCAACCTGTTAAGGCATTTATATTTCAGGTTCTTGCTGGTGGCCCGGTTTTTATAACTCAACCGTTCAGCAATTTCATCCATGGACAGTCCATGAAAATAATAGAGTTCAAGCAGGGTTTTACAAGGCTCCCCGAGTTTTTCCAAACTCTTAGCCATGTACTGAAGCTTTTTCTCCTTATCTTCATCTTCCCACGTGGTTATTTCTTCAATCTCTATTTCAACAGGATCAACCCTATCACTAAACCTTGATTCAGCTTTTTTAAACTCAAGGAATTTATTTTTACCAATTGCAAACAGGTAGGTTTTAATGCTGCTTTTGAGTTGCACTACTTTGTTTTCAATTATGTTTTGATAGAAAATCATGATTGACACTTGGTATACATCCCGTGCTTCATCCCGTGTACATTGAAATTGGCTGGTGATCCAAGCGATAAATTCAGACCGATAAGTTCTATATATTATCGCCAACTGATTACGATCGCCGTTTTTTATTTTGGTTAGGATCACTTCCTCATTCATTTGGATTCGCTCTTAGTTAATAATTAACCAATTGGTAACCCATAAAAATCAGGTATTTTAAAATGGGTTTCAAAAGGCTAAAACTAGCTTCAATTTAAACATATATATAATGCGATGGAAGCGAATTATGCAATAAATGTTCGAACACTAATCCCCAATATGAATTAAAAATAATGCCAAACCATATATAATAGCACTTAATGGGTGACCATTTAAATTATGTTCAACTAAGAGAACACACGAACCAATTAAAAGTGTTTGATGATATGTTCAACTAAACTCTAAGTATGATGAAAAAGATGATTTTAAACTGTTTGGTTTTACTTCCGGTAACAATGAGTGCCCAGGTAAAATCTGAAATCAGCGGACAGGTAAGAGATTTATTAACTAATCAGCCTCTTTATGAAAGCCATGTATATCTTGATGAGCATATTGGTGTTTTAACGGATCAAAATGGCTTATTCAAAATACAGGTTCCTGACAAATATGAAAATGGGAAACTTTATATTTCATTCGTGGGATATGAAACATTCCTTGGGGATGTAAAAGATTTCAAACAAGATTTCCAACAGATCAATTTAATACAGGAAACAGTAATATTGGATGAAGTAGTGGTCAGTCCTGATCCATGGGATAATTTCAGGGATGCTGTAACAGATCTATTTGCCAATTATGATGACAGGAAAGAGTTGTATGCAGATATGTACAGTGAGTTGGAAAAAATCGACCCTCAATTACAGGACACAAAAAAAGCAGGTACTCCATTTGATGGTTGGTCCTTCGTGCTGATTATCGCAGTTATTTCCAGTGCCCTTTTATTTATGATAAGACCACTGTTGCTTCGTTATACCAATACCAATATTAAATTTCATCAATAATTTCATTTGGTAATGGGTTTCTATATGCTAATGTTGTCAGGGTTAATTGTAACTGTTTGCAAAAGTCTAAGCCAGCAACAGTTATTATTACCCTGGCAACATTTCTAGTTAATCTGATTCTTCCAAAAAAAATATTCCAATTGTTATCTTACCAATTTATTATACAGGCAATCATTCCCTGTAATTCTAAATTATGTAGTATCTTAATGACAATAATCAGTGAATTACCTCTATGCCCTCGATCATTCGTGGTTTTGAGAATGATATATTCGTAAGCTATCGTCACAAAGACAATCAATATGATGGCTGGGTTACTGACTTTGTATCCAACCTGAAAAGGGAATTGGAAGCCACCACTAAAGAAAGATTGAATGTATACTATGATAAAAATTCGGTAGACGGCCTGTTGGAAGTTCACCATGTGGATCATTCAGTTTCGGCAAAACTAAAGTCATTGATAATCATACCCATCCTTTCCCAGACCTATTGCGATGAGAATTCCTTTGCCTGGAACAATGAATTTCTGGCTTTTAACCAGATTGCTTCCAATGATCAAATAGGAAAGATTGTTAAACTCGCTGATGGTAACCTTGCCAGCAGAATATTGCAAGTTAAAATTCATGAATTAGACAGTGAGGACCAGAAACTTTTGGAAGATAAATTGGATGGCTCTCTGCGCTCTATTGATTTCATATATAACTCTCCAGGTGTAAACCGTCCACTACGACCTAGGGATGATGATGAAGTAAGGGAAAACCAGGTATTTTACAGGAACCAGATCAACAAGGTAGCCAATGCTGTTAAAAGCCTGATTAAAGGAATAAAAGAGAGTTATTCAGAAAACCCTATCACTATAATTTCGGCACAGGATAAAGAAAAGCCCGATAAAATTGAAGTTGGTAAAATATCATCAGGGCAAATATCATTTAGGGTTAAAATCATTCAACATGTCGAGATCTTCTCGAAACTTAATTCAGATCTGTTAGAAGAGATTGCCAGTAAAATTGAGGTATTTAACCTGGATTCCGGTCATCGCTTAATAGAGAAAGGGGAGCAGGGAAGTGCTATG
>CBDVAV010000510.1:0-4045 GCA_965372055.1 uncultured bacterium
GATCAACACAAAGTATATAGTAAATATTTTCTCAAGAGAAGGGGCAGATTTAGATTGGGTAGAGTTTAAATCTCAAATCAATGAAATCCAATAATCCTTTTAATCAGTGATACAGACAAAAAAGATTCCGGATCAGGTCCGGAATGACGGTACATGCTGGCCTGGATACCGACAACTCACCCCCCAAACTATTTCAATTCCTCAAGATAATCTTTAAGCTCAGAGATTGTAGATATATTCAACCTGGCTGCATGTTCTTCCCTCATCATCATGGCATGTGTATTGTTAAAACCTAAAGGGGGCATCCAGATAATATCAAATTGTCTGCTAAATTCTTCAGTAACATATTTCAAGACCTCTTCCCGATTGTATTTGATATTTTCTCTGATGGATTCCTCAGACGGGAGAATTACCAACAACCCTGTACCGGTGTATTCAGGGTAGAGATCAATTTCCCCATTATCCAGGGCATCAAAAACCAGCTTTGTTCCCCCGAACCCTAATTTAAGCTCCACGGTTAGGTCTGTATAATTTTCAATCATAATTTTAAACATCTCTGCCAAGATAAAGTTCTCGGTAAAATTCTTTGACCCTATCAGGATATCGGGATCATCATTACTTGTTCGTTCGGTTTTGAAGTCTAAAGCTTTAAGGAATTCCAAAGCAGCCTCTTTGGGTGAAATTTTGTCATTGTCAACCCGAAAATTTATTTTGATCATGTCCTGATCTGAAATCTTATCGCTCAACAACCAGAAAACCCCAAGCAATTCCGGGTATTTTCTCATGGTTTCACCATTTACAATTGGCGCCACGTGATAAGGGGGGAAAAAATTTTGATCATCTTCAAGAATTCGCAAGTTGTAAGCATCGATTCTTCCATCAGTGGAAAAGCCACTGATCAGGTCTACATCCTTATTTTCCAACGCCATGTACATCAGCCCGATTTCCAATTCAACAGTTTCAATGTCAAAGCCATAAGCTTCTTCCAATCCGAAAAGGCCATCTTCCCTTTCTATAAATTCAGAAGGAAATCCGCCAACAAAGGAATTTTTATCATTGGATGTCAATAATTTGTACGGTATCAAGAACAATAGGAAAGCAACAATTACCATTAATAATGGTTTAAGTAGCTTTTTTATATGTTTTTGAATCATTCCCAGGAAGAAATCAAATGTTAATGCCAATAAAGCTGCCGGTAAAGCACCAGCCATGATCATATAGCCATTATTTAGGGCAATGCCTCTGAAGATGAACTCTCCAAGACCCCCGGCAGCAATCAACGCGGCCAACGTAGCCACACCCACGTTGATCACAAAGGCCGTTCGGATCCCGGCAAAAATCACGGGTGTCGCCAGAGGCAATTCTACCCTGGCAAGCACCTGGTAATCCGTAAGGCCCATTCCCCTGGCAGCTTCTTTAATCGAAGCCTCAACTTCATTTATACCAGTGAAAGTATTTCGTACAATGGGTAGCAGGGCATAAAGGAACAAAGCTACAATGGCCGGTGTTGGCCCTATCCCCAATAATGGTATCATGAATCCCAACAAAGCCAGGCTCGGTATGGTCTGCACGGCATTGACCAAGCCAATTACCCATTTCGCTGACCTTTGGTTTCTGCTTATATAAATCCCGGTAAGCATTCCGGTTATTACCGCAAACATTAAAGATACCAGGGTGAGCCAGAGATGCTCTAAGGTTTGGTCGAGTATCTCACCTGCATGCGATATTAGAAAGGCTATGAATTCACTGACCATTGCCCATTTGATTTCGCACCTGATAAAAGGCATCGGTTATCTTCCTGGCTTTTTCAGGATCATCTTCAGATTTCAACAGCTGGTTTACAGATATCCCTGTTCGCAATCCTTCCATCTCCAGTTGATCCGTGGTGATCACTTCCATCTCCAGTTGTAGCCTGTTTTCGTTGAAGAAATCCTTTGTAAACTGATCTTTTGGATTAAACAGCAAATCTTTGGGTGATCCGATTTGCACCACTTCACCTTTATCCATTAGACAAATGGCATCTCCCAGTATTACCGCTTCAAATACGTCATGGGTTACCAGGATCATGGTTTTGTGCAATATTGTTTCCAAATTCCTGAACTCATTCCTAACTTGGGAGCGGGTGATTGGGTCAAGGGCGCCAAAGGGCTCATCCAGCAATATGATCTCAGGATTTGCTGCCAAAGCCCGGGCAATGCCTACCCTTTGTTGCTGCCCTCCCGAAAGTTGTGATGGAAATTTGTTTTCAACATCCGGGATATCACCCAATCCCAACATTGATATCAACTCGGAGGTTCTTTTTTCCTTTTCTTCAACACTCCAATCCTTGATTTCTGGCACAAGACCAATGTTTTGACTCACGGTATAATGAGGGAAAAGGCCAATATCCTGGATCACGTACCCGATGCTTCGGCGCAGCTCGAAAGCATCTTGCTCCATGATATCCACATCATCGATAATAATTTTCCCCGAACTCGGCTCAATCAACCTGTTGATCATTTTAAGGGTAGTGGTCTTACCGCAGCCACTAGTGCCCAATAGTACAAGTGTTTCCCCCTGTTTCACTTCGAAAGAAACATTGCTTACTGCAGTATTCCCGTTAAAAGATTTGCATAAGGCTTCTACATGGATCATATCAATACAGCAATTTGTTATTCCATCTGATTAAAAATAGTGAAAAGATCGAGGGATGTTAACTAAGACGCTGTTAATTTTTTTACATGATCCAGTCCTTCTTCCAGGAATTTGCTCACTACATTGATCTGATTGTTATCAGCTCCCTCTTGCAAGAGGGTTGTTCCGGTAAGTATGGCCGCAACAAAACCTTCAGTGTGCCAATGACCAACAGGGAGTGGTGGCAATTTGGTTTTGTTTAGGTCTGGATATGGCCAGGGAGTGATGTAGAAATACGGTTCCTGGTAGCTTTCATCACCTGGGGATAACCCGATCCCCATGCTGGAAGAAGTTTCAGGGTCACCGGTATCCTTGAGCGTGATCAAGGTGGCAATGTCAAAATGATGAGGCCAGCATTGTACATCTGAAGCCCCTTCAACGTTTGCCGATATGGCCTGAAGTACTGCATTGGAGTTGCCAAAGTATTTGGATAACCCCTTAAATTCTTTGGGGTTTGCAGTATAAACTTCTGATTGACCTATTTGGTATTTCGGGATTTTATATGGCTTTTCAAGATCCAGTTTTGATCCGTTCAGACCCAAAGACTCAAGTGAATCTTGCATTTCCTGTAAGATCCCCTGATCCAATTTCCCTTCCAAAGGAATTGAATGTTCAGATGTTCCATCAACCAGAAACTGAAGATTAAAATTATCAAAGTTGAGGGCACATTTAATTTTACCTGATGCGGTGTCAATCTCCTGTCCGGCCAGGCCATTTATTTCGGGCAACCATTCCAGGCTGCCAAAATGATCGTCTCTTACCGGCAAGTGATAATTTCTGCCTACAGCAGCTACCAATTGCACAGCCTGGTGCAATTGATTTTTTGAATTCACCAATGATCTTTGGTCAGTGGCACCTAGGTTTTTCCAATTTTTTGAAAAAGATCCAATATGCATTAATTTGTTATCTCAACCCCCTTCCAAAAGGCTACGTAGCCTTCTATTTGCTTGGCAAGATCGCTAATTTCCGGATAATACCATGCAGCATCAGGGTTTTCATTTCCGTTAACCTTTATAGTATAATAGGAAGCCAGACCCTTCCACGGGCAGGTGGTATGGGTTTCGCTATTTACAAAAAATTCTTTTTTAATATCATTTGAAGGGAAATAATGGTTTCCCTCGATTACAATTGTATCATCGCTCTCAGCGATTAATTGTCCTTTCCAGATTGCTTTCATCAATTTTCTATTTTTTAAATAACTATTCTTTTGATAATTAATAATCAAAAGGATGAGGAATTAGTTCCTGATTGGGGGAAATATTGAAGTAGTATAAATGATTACAAGATACATTCAAGCATTAATCGCTCACTATCCTTTTAAAACCCTTACAATTCAATTAGATTAGTTCCTTAAACCTAACAGATATGAAAA
>CBDVAV010000511.1:0-4042 GCA_965372055.1 uncultured bacterium
ACCCGGCAATCGTCATTGATTACCTTTAAAGCTTTTGTTTCCTCAAGTATTTTCCTGGGTATGAAAATAGATTTAACAGAAACGTCCGATGCCCTGAAATACCCAATAACGTTCTCATCAGGATTATTGAGGCTGGTCATATTCCCCCGGATTGTTGCGGGGGGTGGATCGAAAATACTACCCGCTATGCTTAGTTGGTTATTCAACAATTTAAAAAACAAAAAGGCCTCCTCGCTGATTGAATGTTGCTCTAGCCTGAAAAAATATTTTTCCATGTATCTACCTCCATCGTCAACAATGAAAGCGGCCAGGTTTGTTGTTAAGTTTCCATTGGAATTATTGTCTTTCATAATTCTATGGGATAAATCACTGTAAGGCTCGTCAATCCAACAAATTGTGCAACAATCAAGTGGATCTGGTGCGGTATCCCCCCCAAGCAAAACCACTATATGATCCTCAGGATGAGTTAAGATTTTATAAGTGCCAGAACTTTGCCACAGGTAATAGTTGTCTTCGTCCGCTGGATCCTGCCATTGACTATATACTTCAACCCCAGAAATAAAATCCCCGTTGGCAAACTCAATAGGGTCAAGACTGGGGAATGCTTTATATTTTAAAATCAGGGAATCGATTTCTGGAGCTCTTGTGACCAGTTGGGGAGTGGAATAATATGCTTTACCTTCTTTTGTGATTATTTGCAAAGTGTATGAGTTGCCCACTACAGCCCTGAACCCTGTTGGGGTAGCATAATCCCCAATAGATGTTATAAAAAGCTTTGGTCCCCCCTGACCAGGTATAATGAATTCCCTATGCTCTTCGTTCAATAATGTTACTTCCCCATTTTGATCCCTTATTGATACCTTGGCGTTTTCTACAGCTTCAATTATCCCACCAAAAGCGAAAGAGGTTCCATATCTGGCACTACTCGATATCTTAATAATATGTGGCCCTGGTTGCGTGGTAATTGATCCTTCAACCACTAAAATAGGCTTGACACGATCGACATTTAAATCTATTTGATCAATACATGAATTTGTCAATATGCCTGTAAGAGCGAAAATTATTGATATCTTTTTCAATTTCATTATAATTTTAAAGCTGTAACTGAACAACAGGAACTGAAATCCAGGCTATGTTTTTCATGCTTTTATAAATTAAGAATCCCAGAATGGATGAATTTAATTACATTTATTTGAAATCAATTAATTCCCGTAGATATCATAGGAAAATTCACCCATAATACGTGATGTTTAGCAACAAATGATTTAATTGTGGATCATTGAAAAATTAACGGAAATTGCCTCTCTATTTATTATTGGAATCTGTTCAACTCTAATCCTCTTTATTAACTGATCGATTCTCAATTTTGGAAGAACCTGAACTACTTTTGAAATATAGCAACTCTATTGAAGCCAATAAGAAGGACGCTGATCAGTTGAATTTCTCAAAACCCGGCAGTCATTATTGATCACCTTTAAAGCTTGGGTGTCTTCCAGTATATCCCTGGGTATAAATATAGACTTTACAGCAACATCTGATGCCCTGAAATACCCGATAACGCTCTCGTCAGGGTTTTCCAGGTTGATCATATTTCCCCGGATTGTTGCCGGTGGTGGGTCGAAAATATCACCATCTATGCTTAGTTGGTTATTCAATAATTTAAAAAACAAAAAGGCCTCCTCACTTATGGAGTGTTGCTCTACTGTAATAAAATATTTATCCATATACCTTTTACCATTGTCAGTAACGAAGGCAGCCAGGTTGGTGGTTAAGTTTCCATTGGAATCATTGTCCCTCAAAATTTTAATTGACTTATCAGTGTTGAATTCATCTATCCAACATATTGCGCAACAATCAAGTGGGTCTGGAACCATTCTGCTTAATATTAGGTCAAAAACCTCATGGTCTTCAGGATGAGTTTCAATTTGGTATGTGCCTGAACTTTGCCACATGTAATAATTGGTTTCATTTCCCGGATCCCGCCATTGACTGTAAACCTCAACCCCTGAAGCAAAATCCAAAGGGTCGGTACTTGGTAATTTTTTGTATGCTATAATCAGGGAATCAATTTCAGGGACTTTTGTTACCAGTTCTGGGGTGGAATAATATGTCTTATCTGCAACTTTTATTTGTAAAGTGTATGAATTGCCAACAACAGCTCTAAATCCGGCTGGGGTAGTATACTCCCCAAAACCTTTATTGGCTAAAATTGTTACTATATTTTTTTGATCCCTTATCAATACTATTGCGTTTGAGACCTCTGTTATTTTTCCATCGAAATAAGAGCCATATCTGGCACTACTCGATATCTTAATAATATGTGGCCCTGGTTGCGTGGTAATTGATCCTTCAACCACTAAAATAGGCTTGACACGATCGACATTTAAATCTATTTGATCAATACATGAATTTGTCAATATGCCTGTAAGAGCGAAAATTATTGATATCTTTTTCAATTTCATTATAATTTTAAAGCTGTAACTGAACAACAGGAACTGAAATCCAGGCTATGTTTTTCATGCTTTTATAAATTAAGAATCCCAGAATGGATGAATTTAATTACATTTATTTGAAATCAATTAATTCCCGTAGATATCATAGGAAAATTCACCCATAATACGTGATGTTTAGCAACAAATGATTTAATTGTGGATCATTGAAAAATTAACGGAAATTGCCTCTCTATTTATTATTGGAATCTGTTCAACTCTAATCCTCTTTATTAACTGATCGATTCTCAATTTTGGAAGAACCTGAACTACTTTTGAAATATAGCAACTCTATTGAAGCCAATAAGAAGGACGCTGATCAGTTGAATTTCTCAAAACCCGGCAGTCATTATTGATCACCTTTAAAGCTTGGGTGTCTTCCAGTATATCCCTGGGTATAAATATGGACTTTACAGCAACATCAGATGCCCTGAAATACCCGATAACGCTCTCGTCAGGATTTTCCAGGTTGATCATATTACCCCGTATTGTTGCCGGTGGTGGGTCGAAAATATTACCATCAATACTAATTTGGTTATTTAGCAGTTCAAAAAACAAAAAGGCATCTTTACTTATGGAATGCTGTTCAATCGTGACATGATATTTATCCATGTACCTTCCCCCATCGTCTGCAATAAAGGCAGCCAAATTGGTTGTTAAGTTTCCATTGGAATTATTGTCCCTCAAAATTTTAATTGACTTATCAGTGTTGAATTCATCTACCCAGCAAGTTGAGCAGCAATCAAGTGGAGCGGGGATTGCATTCCCAAACCCATCAATCACTATATGGTCTTCAGGATGAGTCTCAATTTGGTAAGTTCCCGAGCTTTTCCACATGTAATAATTGTCTTCATCCGCCGGATCCTGCCATTGGCTATAAATTTCAACCCCGGAAGCAAATTCAAAAGGGTCGGCACTTGGCAATTTTTTGTATGCTATAATCAGGGAATCAATTTCTGGGGCTTTTGTTACCAGTTCGGGTGTAGAAAAATATGTTTTGCTTGCAACAGTTAACTGTAATATGTATGAATTTCCCACAACAGCCCTAAATCCAACCGGGGTAAGATACTCGCCAAAACCAAATTCAGACAAAAGTGTGACATCACCATTTTGATCCCTTATCAATACTTTGGCATTTGTTACATCCTTGATAACCCCTGCTAGAAAAGATCCATATTTGGCACTTCTTGTTATCTTTATAAGATGAGGTCCTGATCGCGTGGTAATAAAACCTTCAATAACCAAAATAAACTCCTCACGATCAATATTTACATCTAATTCATCTACGCAAGAGTTTGTTAAAATGCCAGCCAGAACAAAAATTATCGTTATCTTTTTCACTTTCATTAATATTTAAAATCGTAACTAAAGGATGGGGGCAAAACCCCCAAAACTAATAATTCATTATCTCGTGGAGCTTCACCACCAACGTCATCAAAGAATACGGAGAATCCATTTCTGCATCCACACAAGTTATCAAAAGAAAACACCCAGTCTCCAATTATAATTCTTTTGTTTGAATTAATATGAAAAGTAAAGGAATCATTAATCCC
>CBDVAV010000512.1:0-4037 GCA_965372055.1 uncultured bacterium
CATCCTCAGTAATGTACTTGGGCAAAGCAATAGATGCAAGATTACATACTGCCACCTCATCAGGTGAAGTGTATTCTATGATTTCAGTACAAAGGTTACTTGATTTGATGATGCCCAGGTTTTTCTGATTTGACTTTTTGTTTGCAGCATCTTTATATAGCATGTAAGGCGTCCCAGTTTCAATTTGTGCTTCAAGAATTTCAAACCACAGATCCTGGGCCTTAACCTGCTTCCTGAATTTTTCTTCCTTCTCATATTTGAGATATAATTTCTCAAATTCATCACCATAGCAATCGGCCAAGCCAGGTGCTTCATTGGGACAGAATAATGACCACATTTCGTTTGCTTCCACACGTTTCATAAAGAGGTCAGGAACCCATAGTGCGTAAAAGAGGTCACGCGCCCTTAATTCTTCTTTTCCATGATTCTTCTTTAAATCCAGGAACTGGAAAATATCGGCATGCCATGGTTCCAGGTAAATTGCAAAACTTCCTTTCCTCTTTCCTCCCCCTTGGTCAACATACCTGGCAGTCATATCAAAATTCCTAAGCATGGGTATTATTCCATTGGAAACCCCACCAGTCCCTTTAATATAAGAACCGGTGGCCCTGATATTGTTAATACTCAAACCTATTCCTCCCGCAGATTGGGATATTTTTGCACATTGTTTTAAAGTGTCATAAATACCATCGATACTATCATCTTTCATGGTCAATAAAAAGCATGAAGATAATTGTGGTTTAGGGGTGCCTGCATTAAACAAAGTAGGAGTGGCATGTGTAAACCATTTCTCGGATAATAAATTATACGTTTCAATTACCGCATCAATATCTTCTCTATGAATGCCAACCGCTACCCTCATCAACATATGTTGTGGCCTTTCTACAACTTTACCTCCCAATTTCATGAGGTAAGATCGTTCAAGTGTTTTAAAACCAAAGTAATCGTAGCTGAAATCGCGATCGTATATGATGGTTGAGTCAAGCAAAGCCGCATTTTTCTTGATGATACCGTAAACTTCTTTGGAGATCAGGGATGCATTTTCCTCAGTTTTGGGGTCTATGTAAGTGTAAAGCCTCTTCATGGTATTTGAAAAGGATTTACTGGTTACTTTATGGAGATTTGATATTGCAATACGGGCAGCAAGTTTGGCAAAATCGGGATGTTTAGTGGTTAAAGAGGCTGCAATTTCAGCGGCTAAATTATCCAACTCGATAGTGGTTACACCATCATAAATCCCTTCAATTACTTTCTTGGCAATATCAATTGTACTGACATACTTGGAGTCCAACCCGTAACATAGCTTTTCAATTCTCGCCGTAACCTTGTCAAATTTTACAGATTCCCTCCTGCCATCTCTTTTAATAACGTGCATAGTTCAACATTAATTCGTTAACAAATCTTATAGGTTTTAAAAATCTTCATTCAAAGAAAACTTGGATGCCTCATCCTCTTGTTGTGCAACACCTGCCTTTTGATATTCCCCAACTCTCTTTTCAAAGAAATTCGTTTTTCCCTGTAACGAAATCATCTCCATAAAATCAAATGGATTAGAAGAGTTGTAAATTTTCGGGCAACCCAATTCGGCCAATAAACGGTCTGCTACAAATTCTATATACTGGCACATTAGATCTGCATTCATCCCGATCAACTTAACCGGTATTGCTTCGGTTACAAATTCCTTTTCAATTGTTACCGCATCGGCAATAATTTCAGTCACTCTTTCAACAGGCAGCTTTTTTACCACATGATTATTGTAAAGCAGGCAGGCAAAATCGCAATGAAGCCCTTCATCACGGGATATCAGTTCATTGGAAAAACTTAATCCGGGCATCAGGCCCCTTTTCTTAAGCCAGAAAATGGAACAAAAGCTTCCCGAAAAGAATATACCTTCAACTGCTGCGAATGCTACTAACCTTTCCTGAAAACTGGCATCATCTATCCATCTCAATGCCCATTCTGCCTTCTTTTTAACGCAATCCATAGTATCAATTGCATTAAAAAGTTTATCCTTCTCTTGTGGGTCATTAACATAAGTATCAATCAGCAAGGAGTATGTTTCTGAATGGATATTCTCTATTGTAATTTGAAACCCGTAAAAGAATTTTGCTTCAGTATATTGAACTTCGGATATAAAGTTCTCAGCTAAATTTTCATTAACAATTCCATCGCTGGCAGCGAAGAACGCTAGCACATGAGAGATAAAATGTCTTTCGCCATCGTTCAGGTTCTCCCAGTCTTTAAGGTCCTGGCTAAGGTCTATTTCCTCAGCGGTCCAAAAGCTGGCCTCGGCCTTTTTGTAAAACTCCCAAATATCATCATGGACAATTGGGAATAATACAAATCGGTTTTTGTTCTCTTTTAAGATGGGTTCCGCTGAGTTATCGTTCATTCTATTACTAATTTTTGCACGTAATATTCCTTAAAACAATCTAATATAAACCCATGGAACCAAACTGTAAACAAATCCTGCCATAGAGCCTAATTTAATTGCTTCTTCAATTGAATAAAGTTGTTAGTTTATAGTTGAATTTGCCCTAAAAACCCATGGATTTATCAGGACGATTGGATGAGCCATTCTTTTCAAAATAACCTATACAAATATGGTAAATCATAGCTAAAAATCAAAGCTTAAATCGCCCTAAATAACAAATGGGACACATTTTTTAGTTTTGTCAAAAAAAATATAACTTCTTGTCATCTAACTGTTTACCAAAGACCGCTAGAACTTTAGCTTATATCTAATTTGCTGAAAACAAGCGGTTAATATTTGATAAATTTTTTATAAAAAAAATAAAGAAATGTTAATTCAAACAAATCCCAATTGAATAGTTTGAAATTTGGGATAAAAGCCTCTATATTTGCACTCCGATTTTAGAAATAACCTTGGAATAACATAATGTATGCTATAGTAGATATCGCAGGAAAGCAGTTTAAAGTGAGTAAGGACCAGTCTCTCTACACACCCTCATTGGAGGGTAAAGAAGGGGATAAAGTTGAGTTTGACAATGTTTTACTGCTGGATAACAAGGGCAAAATCAATGTTGGCTCCCCCATGATCAAGGGGGCAAAAGTTTCCGGAAAGATCATAGAACATGGCAAAGGGGACAAAATAATTGTTTTCAAGAAGAAGAGAAGGAAAGGATATAAAGTGAAAAACGGCCATCGGCAAGGTTATACCAAGATTTTGATCGATAAAATTACCAGTAAATAAATGGCACATAAAAAAGGGGCGGGAAGCTCAAGAAACGGAAGGGAATCTGAAAGTAAAAGGCTGGGAGTAAAAATATACGGAGGCCAACAGGCAATTGCCGGTAATATTATTGTTAGGCAAAGAGGCACTAAGCACCATCCAGGCAAAAATGTTGGAATGGGAAGGGATCACACACTCTTTGCACTGACAGATGGAATGGTTACTTTTAAGAAAGGCAGGGAAAACAGATCATTCGTATCTGTAAAACAAGCGGATAGCTAAAATTAATTTATAAGTGATAAAAAAGCGCAAGCCAGCATTGGCTTGCGCTTTTTCATTTTGTGCTTTTTCATTTCAATGGACAACGCATCCTATCGGAATTTAAAACATACTAAAATTGGCTATCTCTTTAATAAAATTAACCAATGATCCAGGGCTGATTATTATCGTAAACACCACACCAAAAATTGCCCCGTAAAAATGGGCATCATGGTTGATGCCATCAGACATTTTTCTTGCCTGATAATAAGAATAAACCAGGTACAAAATCCCTATAATGAACCCTGGTATCCCAAAGGGAATAAACATTATGTAGATTTTTTGCAATGGAAAAAACATAATACTGCTGAATACCAACGCTGAAACCCCACCGGAAGCCCCTAATGCGCTATAATGAGGCAGGTCCTTATTCTTCAAATAAGTTGGGATATCTGAAACAACAATACCTAGAAAGAAGAACACTATCAAAACTATTTTGCCGGAAGGCCCCAGGATGTAATCAAAAACCATTTCTACATTTCTGCCAAAAAAGAACAATGCCAGCATGTTCATGAATAAATGCGTG
>CBDVAV010000513.1:0-4028 GCA_965372055.1 uncultured bacterium
TTAGATCTTATCGCAAAAGGATATTCTAATCTTTATGAAAACCTGTCTTAATTATAGAATTATTTGTCTCTACTTGTCATGGACGAATTTTTGTGGAAACCTTTAAAAGCATATTTCCATTTTAAAATATAAATTAGAACATATAACTAAAAATCTTTTTGAAGATGAAGGTCATTATTTATTCTCCATTCAATGTATTCATCAAAACTTTTCATGGAATTAATCAACTTATGTTGTTCATGGGTTTCAAGCTTTAACATGTAGGTATAAAGAGACACTTGCCAGTCCCATGGATTTCGTACAAAACCAAATTTATAATATCTTTTAAAAACCTGTTTTGGTAGCTTGTTTTTTAATTCAATTGCACTTACATGTCCAGAAAATTGATTCGAATAAATTTTCGGGTATAATCCAATGAGTAACTTGAGCTTGTCTGTAAGTATTGAACCTCTAAATGATTGATTATTATACTTACTTAAAGTAAACCTTATGCTCGACCCAGCAACTTTATAATTATGGATGAAAATAAATTTTTTTGAATGGGATATTATCATTTATCCAGTATTTTACATTTTATTATTGCAAATGATTCAATATTATTAAAACTGAAAGTAGTTAAAAATTACAAGATGTAGGGAATAAGACCAAATTAAGTTTAGTCTATCAATGTTGTTGATTGAAGCAAGTACTTCCGCTAATTGGCCAAAGGACAGTAGTAGGAATATTATGATGAGGACTGAGATTTTCACATGTATAAGGACACTGGAATAATTATTAAATGACATCCCGTATATCAATTATTACTCCTACTTATAACCAAGCTAAATTTTTAGAACGTTGTATCAATTCTGTTATTTCCCAAGATATAAAAAACCTTGATTATATCATTATTGACGGGGCAAGTACAGATGACACAGTTGATATTATAAAAAAATATGAAGAAAGCCTCAATTATTGGATTTCTGAACCAGATAAAGGCCAAAGTGATGCTATTAATAAAGGGATGACAAAAGCTGCCGGTAAAATAATAAACTGGCTGAATTCGGATGATTATTATGAGCCTGAAGCATTGGCTTTTATCAATGAAGTTTTTGATAATAAAGCGACTAATGTTGTATGTGGTATATCAAAATTATTTGATGAAAATGGAATTAGAGGATATTCCAGAGGAACAGATATTTATGAAGGGAATTTAGCGAAGACCATAGCCTGGGCCAGGATTGATCAGCCTGAAACTTTTTTTTTGAAAGAAGCCTGGGATATAGTTGGACATTTAAATGAAAATCTTCATTATACCATGGACAGGGAGTGGTGGATGCGTTATTTATATCATTTTGGATTAGAGGGCGTCCAAAAATATGAAAAAGTCTTGGTTAATTTCAGGTTACATCCTCATTCAAAATCAGTGAGTGAAAGTCAAGAGTTTCAGATTGAACATGATACCTTATTTTATAAGCTTGCCCTTGCCGCTAAAAACAACCGCATTGCCGAAATTATAGAAAAATATTGTAGTGTAAATCCCTCGTTTACTTCAAAAATAGAAGGATGGAATAATTATCAATTAATAAATGAAATCCTAAATTATTATTTGTTGAAAAGAGCAGATGAATTCCATTATTTTGGACAAAGGCAAATAAGTTCCAAATTTTTAATAATTATTAATTCTTCTCTATTAAAATTGAATGATAAACTCTTATACTATAAATTGAAAATTTTAAACCTAATTCCTGGTAGCATAATCAAACATTTGAGGAAGTTGAAGCAGGTGGTACATGGATAGTAAACCAATAAGCGAAAACATTAAATCTCAGGTCTCTGTCATTATCCCAACCTATAATGGGGCAGGAAAAATAAACAATATTTTGGATTCTCTTGAGCGGCAATCTTTCCGGGATTTTGAAACAATCATTGTCATAGATGGTTCAACAGACAATACCTTAGAGGCCATTCACAAAAAAAAAAGAGCGCTTGATCTGAGAATTATATCTCAAGATAATCAAGGAAGGGCCAGAGTTAGAAACAAGGGTGCAGAAAAAGCCAAAGGAGATCTTTTGATTTTTTTTGACGATGACATGCGGCCAATCCCTGAGGCTGTTGAAATGTATCTTCAACACTATTCAAACCAAAAAGAAAAGATAGTAGCTGGAGCTCAAATTGAAGATTTTGATTGGGTGTCCAATGATATACAATTTTTCAAAGCCACAATGTCAAGAAAATGGTCTGAAAAATTAGAAAAAGGAGGAAATCCTCTTCCTTTTGATAAACTGCATCTAACGGCAGCAAACTTTTCAGTCAAAAAATCTACGTTTGACAAATTAAATGGATTTAATACTGAATTAACAGATCTGGAAGATATTGATTTTGCCATCAGGGCTTACCAACAAAAGGTTGAAATACATTATGATCCAAAAATTATTGGATGGCATGATGATTACATCAACTGCAGGTCCTATATATTAAGAAGAAGGGAATATGATAAAGCTGCTATAAAGCTTAGTTTGTTAAATCATGATTTCAGGTATTATTATACCGAGAGAAATCTTATAATTAAGAAGTGGTTTTACTTGTTTTTTTCCACAAAGTTTTGGGTTAATTTGATTGATCGTGATAAAGAACTAAAAATTTTGCCTCAAAAAATCAGGTTCAAAGTTTACGCCCTGGTTATTTGGGGATTATCGAAATACTTCCCCAATAAAAAAATATGAGAAAATGATTCGGGTAATATATGTCATTTCTAATATTGATAGATGGATCGCATTTGAATGGATTGCGGAAGCTACCAGGCAATCTAAATTTATAGAAATTAGTTTTGTATTGCTTACTGATGGGGAAACTTATTTTCAAAAGTGGTTGGGGGAACAAGGTATTAGTTTTTGCCATTTTAATTTCAATGGAAATAAATTATTATATCCAGGATTAATTGTAAAACTTTATAAATTATTCAAAAAACGAAAACCGGAAATAGTTCACACACATTTTCTGGATGCGACTGTTTTAGGCCTTACTGCAGCATTATTTGCTGGGATTAAACATAGAATTTATACCCGCCACCACAGTACTTACCATCATAAGTTTGCAAAAAAAGGAGTTTATTATGATAAATATTCAAATCTGCTGGCAACTAAAATAATTGCAATATCTGGTGTAGTTGAAAAAGTGTTGCTTAAAAAAGAACAAGTGCCAAAAGGAAAAGTAAGAACCATCCCCCACGGATTCCACATAAATTGTTTTAGCCATCCAGATCAGAAGCAAGTTAATGCACTGAAACAAAAATACAATAAGAAGCATCGGACACCTGTAATTGGTGTTATTTCAAGACATATTGAATGGAAAGGAGTTCAATATACTATTGAAGCATATAAGGAAGTTTTGATTAGTTATCCAAATGCCTTGCTCATTTTAGTTAATGCCAGGGGAAGCTATTCTTTGGAATTAAAACAAAAATTGAAGGATCTGCCAAAAGTGTCATTTATCAGTATTCCTTTTGAAACAGACATTGAAGCATTATATCAATTGTTTGACATTTTTGTTCATGTCCCTGTTGATGAGGATATTGAAGCATTTGGTCAGATCTACATTGAAAGTTTAGCGGCTGGTATTCCAAGCATTTTTACTTTGTCCGGGATTGCTAATGATTTTATAGAGAATGAAGAAAATGCTTTGGTAGTAAACTATTGTGATTCAGATGGAATTTTTAATAAAATCGATCAATTGCTAACTGATAAAGAGTTATCGGACAAACTCAAGTCAAATGGGATAAAAGACGTTGAAAAGCTTTTCCGATTTAATGATATGATGAATAAGTTGAATGGAATTTATGGTGTAGCATGAAAGAGAAAATCAAAACAGTTTATTGGTATTTAAAAAATGGTTACCTAATGCACTTCTTATCATTATTAAAAAGAAAAATTTATAATAATGATAACAAAGACAAAGTAAAAGCAGAAGCATGGTGTGAAGGAAAGTTGAAAACCCTACCAGAAGTTTTAGCGAAATTTAATATTGAGTATCATTCATTCAAAGTCGAT
>CBDVAV010000514.1:0-4027 GCA_965372055.1 uncultured bacterium
TATCAATCAGTGCATTGATCAACTGGACGGAACTTGTAAGAAGGTTTTAATGTATTATTATTTTGATAGGATGTCAATGGCAAACATTGCCGATAAACTTGGGTTCGCCAATACTGATACTGCTAAAACAAAAAAATACAAATGTAAAAAGAAGTTGGACGAAATAATTAAATCTCAATATTCAGAGAGCGATTTTTTAGACTAAAATTTTATAAGTTTTTATGATAAATTACGATTCAATAGAAGAATACCTTAACGGAACACTGAGCAAGGATCAGATGGAGGGGTTTGAGATGAAACTCTCTCAGGATACCGAATTCAAAAAGGAGTTTGATTTCCAAAACGATATTATTGAGTCCTTGAAAAATACCAGAAAGGCTGAATTAAAGGCCCGGCTTAATGATATTCCAGTAGGAAGTGGTATTGGAAATGGAAATACAGGTTCAATTGTTAAGATCAGTTCCGCCATCTTAATTACCGCGGGGATAGGATTTTTGGGATATTTTACCTTGTTTGACAAGACCGCTACTGAAGAGCCTTCCACTACCTCAAATATTGAACAGAAGCTTGCTGATGAGAGCCAGTCAGAAATAACCCGAAAAGAAAATAGCGGACAAGAGGAAGAAAGTAGATCAAACCCGGAAAGTGTTGATGAATCAACCAGTGAAAAATCACCTACAGATACAAAGGGTGAACAATCCACCACAAGAGATACTCAAAAAGAAACTTTAGCTGCACCTGTTCCGGTTAAGCCTGAAATCATTGAAGATTTCCCCGAGGATAAGGAAATGGTGGTTGATGTACCTGACAATACTTTGCCAGAAAGCACCATCACTTTCACCAAATCAAATATTGAAGTAGATATACAAGATGAGGGTCAATTTGATTTTCACTATCGCTTTGTAGAAGACCGTTTGTTCCTCTATGGAGATTTCCATGATGGAGTATATGAAATTATTGAAATACGGGAAGGAGATACCAATAGCATCTTCCTGTACTACAATATTAAATTCTATGCACTGGATAAGAGCCGGAAAATAATTACTTCGCTCCAGGAAATCAAAGATGAGGAACTACGATCTAAACTAGAACAGATTAAAGACCGGTAAAACGCCCGTCTGTTGAAAGCCCTTGATCCCAAGGGCTTTTTTTTATCTCTGGCACTATTGTTCCAATTAATAATTAAATTTGAACCAAATTCGTGTTGATTTGGAGAAAGTCGCTAAAATCAAAAAAAAGAAAAAATTAGGCTCCTACCCTTATATAAGTGTTGTACTCAGTATAACTTTTGCCCTATTCGTTTTGGGTCTTTTCGGACTGTTGATAATCCATTCGGATAAACTTAAAAATAGGATTACTGAAAATATAGAAATTCAGGTATACTTAAACAAAAACTTATCTAATAATCAAATTGTAAGGATTAATAAAACCCTTGGTGCTAAAGAATTCACTTTCAAGAGAAATGGCACACCGGTTTTGACTTTTATTTCAAAGGATGAAGCAGCAAAAGAATTTATTGCTGCAATTGGGGAGGATTTTACTGAATTACTTGGCGATAATCCTTTACGGGATGCCATTACAGTTAAATTGTTTCCCGAATATTTAATCGATCAAAAACTAAGCGCAGTAAAAAAGGAGATCGAAGAAATTGAAGGTGTTTTTGAAGTGATTTACATGGAAAAATTAATCAATTCAATTAACAGTAACATCAACAAAATAAGCCTGGCCTTAATAGGATTCGCGGCAATCTTGCTCTTCGTGGTAGTGATTTTGATCAACAATACTATCAAGCTAGCCCTTTTCTCTCAAAGATTTCTGATCAGAAGCATGCAATTGGTAGGTGCTACTGCATCTTTTATTCAAAAACCTTTTCTATTGAGGGCAATATTTCACGGGTTGCTGGGGGCAATTCTAGCAATTGGTCTTTTATGGGGTACTTTACAGTACGCGAATAAAAAAGTCGAGGGTCTTAGTGAACTTCAGGATCTACAATTAATGGGGATTCTACTGGGATTGTTACTGATAACCGGAGGATTTATTGGATTAGTCAGTACCTATAAGGCTATAAATAAATACATGAAAATGTCATTGGACGATTTATATTAAATTATGGACAACAAACAAAAACTCGCTTTCTCCAAAGTCAACTATACCATCATGATAGCTGGAATAGCCGTGCTAATAATTGGTTTCATTGTAATGTCACTCGACAAAGAAACTCACGGATTTGGATTCTTGGGATTAACCTTGGGCCCTATTCTGGTAGTAATCGGGTTTATCATTCAATTCTTCGCCATCCTTTACAAGCCGAAAAAAAATAAATGACCATATTTGAGGCGTTCATTCTGGGCCTTATCCAAGGATTGACAGAATTTTTACCAATTAGTAGTAGCGGACATCTCGAACTTGGCAAAGCCTTGTTAAATACTAGATCGACCGACAATTTATTGTTTACCATTGTCGTTCACGGGGCAACAGTTTTAAGCACAATGGTTGTATTCAGAAAAGAAATCCTTGCTTTGTTCATTGGACTACTGAAGTTTGAATGGAACTTTTCAACCCAATATATTACCAAACTGGTTGTTTCTGCCATACCAATTGCGATTATAGGATTATTGTTTCAAGAAAATATTGAAACCATGTTTTTTGGCAATACAGTTTTAGTTGGTTTTATGTTGTTTGTTACCGGGCTTTTATTGGTCTTTGCCCATTATGCTAAAATAACTGGTTCGGAAGTTGGTTTTACACATTCATTGATTATTGGTACCACACAGGTATTGGCAATCCTACCAGGTGTATCAAGGTCAGGGGCCACCATTGCTGCCGCACTGCTTACAGGTGTTAAAAAAGAACAGGCTACAAGATTTTCATTTCTTATGGTGCTGGCTCCCATTATAGGGGCCAATATATTAGCGATTGGCAAATCTGAAGTCAGTACAATACAATTGGAAATATTGCCCCTGCTAATAGGATTCGTTGTTGCTTTTATATCAGGTTTGCTGGCTTGTAAATGGATGATAACATTGGTCAATAAAAGGAAATTAATATTCTTTGCCTATTATTGTTTTGTTGTAGGAACATTGACATTAATTTTTAGTTTCTCGATAATAATGGGAGGTAATCAAGTGGAAGGAAATGTCATTTTAATAGATAAACCATATCGGTGGACATCATTTGATGTGGTTAAAAAACTTCGCCATCATTTAAAAATAAAAAAAATAGGACATGCTGGAACATTGGATCCCTTGGCTACCGGTTTACTGATACTTTGTACTAATAAAATGACCAAAGAGATCTCCAAATATCAGGATATGGAAAAAGAGTATGTTGGCAAAATGATAATCGGGAAAACCACTCCTTCATTTGACCTGGAAACTGAAATCGACAATGTTTTTGAATGGAGTCATGTTACACCTGAGACTGTTTTGAAAAAGGCGAAATCGTTCGAGGGTAAAATTGAACAAACACCACCTACTTTTTCAGCCATAAAAATACAGGGAAAAAGGGCATACACTAAGGCTAGAGCTGGAATTTATTTTAAACTAAGCCCCAGGGAAGTAAATATCTCAAACTTTGAAATAACCGAAATCAACCTTCCTGAAATCTCTTTCAGATTAGTGTGTTCAAAGGGAACCTATGTTAGAAGTATTGTCAGGGATCTCGGGATTGAATTGGGTACGGGAGCCTATCTGGTTAGTCTTTGCAGGACCAGGATTGGGAATTTTAATTTAGATAGTGCAAAACAACTTGACGAAATTTGCGCCACAAAATGATAGTCCACGAAGACCTGACAAAATTTAATATCCCAGATAATCCAGTGGTTACCAGTGGTACTTTCGATGGGGTTCATTTGGGTCACCGCAAGATACTGCAAAGGGTGTGCAACATTGCTGAAGCTGCAAATGGAACTTCAGTAATTATAACTTTCTGGCCACATCCAAGGTTGGTTTTGTACCCCGATGAAACAGATTTAAAATTATTAAGCACCTTCGATGAAAAAGCAAAGTTATTACAAGACCTCGGAATT
>CBDVAV010000515.1:0-4021 GCA_965372055.1 uncultured bacterium
TCAGAATAGCTATTTGTTGTCAATGGGGATGAAAGTACTTTGTTTTTTTAGTGCTTCTGGTTGCGGATTATACGTATGGCCACAGGCCTCAACTGTATCCTTTATTGATGTCACTGAGAGGTCAGGTATTGATTTCCGATATACATTTGGGGATGATACCTATGGGAATATACTCGAAAGCAGCGGTTCCGGGGTTTCAATCCTGGACTACAATAATGACGGATTTATGGACCTGTATTTGTTGAATGGAAAGTATTTGGAAGGGATTAGTGATCCGCAAGGTAAAAAATACAATGGAGCCTATAATCATCTCTATCAAAACAATGGCGATGGTACATTTTCGGAAGTGGCAAAGCAGGCGGGTATTGATGATATGCATTGGAGCATGGCCGCCGGTACAGTCGACCTTGAAGGGGATGGAGATACTGATATATTTCTAATGAATTATGGCCCCAATGTTATTTATCTCAATAATGGAAATGGCACATTTTCCAATGAGACTGATAAGTTTAATCTGAAAGGCCCTGAGATGCTTAATGGATTTACTAAATGGAGCGTGAGTATTGCTTTCTGGGATTATGACCTTGATAGCGATCTGGACATAATGGTAGGGAATTTTCTGGCATTTGATCCAACCTATAAATCTCCAACTTCACCAGAAATGATGCCACACCCAGCTGAATATAAAGGCCAGGCCTCATTCTTCTATCGCCAGGAGCCAGGGGGGGGATTTATAGATGCAACTGAGAAACTGGGATTATATTATCCAGATTCAAAATGCATGGGACTGACTGTATTTGATTTTGATGATGATGGGGATCTCGATTTGTTCCAGGGAAATGATCACCAAAAGAATTTCCTTTTTAGAAATGATGGATCTGGGCATATGACCGAAGCTGCTATTGCCAATGGTGTGGCAGTTAATGACAGGGGCCAACCAACAGGATCTATGCATGGGTCTATTGGTGATATAGATGGTGATGGCTTGATAGATTTGCTGGTTACAGACCTTAAATATGGTGCTTTGTACAGAAACACTGGCGGAGGAATATTTGAGGATATTACAGAGCAAAGTGGAGTAGCACTTGCATTTGATGGCAAAGGTCAATGGGCGGCATCATTATTTGATTATGACAATGATGGCGATTTAGACATATTTTCTGCCAATGGAACAGCAGAAGAACTAATTGACCAATACCCGTTATTGATGGAAAACAATGGAAAAGGAAAGTTTATCAATGTGGGAAAAGATAGAGGTAAATATTTCCAAGGAAAGTATTCCGGAAGGGGGGCGGCAACCTGGGATTTTGATAACGATGGTGACTTGGATATCATCGTTTCTCACATAAACCCTGGATCAAAAGCGACTCTGTTAAAAAACGAAGGAGGTAATAAAAACAATTGGCTGGGCTTAAGTTTGATTGGAAAGACAGTTGGATCAGCCATTGGGGCAAAGGTCACCATTGAAGCAGGAAGTCTTAGACAAGTGAAAGTCAACCAATGGGCAACCAGTTATTTATCCTATGGCGACCCCAGAATACACATAGGTTTGGGAAAGGAAAGCAAGATTGATAAATTGGAGATCAAGTGGTCTGATGGCGAAGTAGAGGTTTTACAAGATGTGAAAGTAAATCAATACTTGTTGATCAGGCAGGGGGAAGGGATAATGAGTAATGAGTAATGAGATTAGTTAGTGTCTGTCCATAATGTCATCCATTGAAAATCACCATTTACCCCAAGCCCTGAAGGGAGTGCTGATTTTCAATGGCTTCACCCTTTAGGGGCGGGGTAAAAGTCATTGAAAATCAATCGAAATTGAATTTATAGACAGACATTAGTTAGACAGGAAACAGACAACAGACAACAGACAACTAAATACTAAAACAATGAATAATCAATACATAGAGCGGGTTGTTGATCTAACATCACCTGAAAAAAACACTATCTACAACATGAGCAATGAGCAAGCTCGCGAAATCATTAAAACAGGTGATACTGAAGCAATTAGGAGCATTGATGGGCAATTTGCTTTAATATCAATAAGTGGCAAAAGTATTCATTTGGCCCGTTCAATTGGAAGACCGTTACGGTACTTTATTGCCAAGTTAATTGATGGCCCTTGTTTGGTAGTTGCTGAAAGAATCGATATTATTTACCAATACCTAAAGAAGGAAGGATTAGACGACCAATTTCATCCATCCTATACCAGAATGGTACCAGCTCATTACCTGACAAAAATCGAGCTTTTGGGCTGTCCGGATCCCAACCCATCATACGACAGGTTCTTTACTCCGAAAATTAACAATTACACCAAATTCTCTATTGAAGAGGTAGGGGAAATATATATACGGACTTTGTACCAGGAAATAAAGAAATGGCTTCAGTATAGAGCTAAATCAGGCCCTATTGGAGTCAGTTTTTCGGCAGGTATAGATAGTGGTTCTGTATTTTTACTTACCTATCATGCCTTGCGTGAGCTTGGCCAAAACCCAGCCAGGTTAAAGGCCTTTACTTTGAGTGTAGAAGGAGTAAATGAGGATCTTGCACAAGCCAGGAAGTTTTTAGACAACCTAAACCTGGCTATGTTCCTGGAAGCTGTTGAAATTTCAGCCTCGGAGTTGGATTGGAAAAAGGCCATCGAAGTGGTTGAAGATTACAAACCCCTGGACATCCAATCCGCTACCATGAATTATGCACTGTTAAAAGGTATCCGGGATCGCTACCCCGATTGGAAATATATGATTGATGGCGATGGTGGGGATGAAAACCTGAAAGATTACCCGATTGAAGAAAATCCGGAATTGACCATCAAAAGCGTCCTCAATAATTTGATGTTATACCAGGAAGGTTGGGGAGTGGGATCCATGAAACATTCGCTGACTTACTCCGGTGGGTTAAGCAGAGGGTACATGAGAACTTTTGCCCCTGCAGACAACTTGAATTTTGAAGGTTTTAGTCCATACACATTGCCTAATGTGATTGAAGTTGCCGAGGGTATTCCATTTATTGAAATCACTGGATGGGATCATGAAAAACTTTACAAATTAAAAGGTGCTATCGTTAAATATGGTGTAAAAGCCATAACGGGGATGGAAATGTCCGTCTATCCGAAAAGACGGTTTCAGCATGGAGCTGCTGATAAATCCGTATTTGACAGCCATTTTCCGGGGAGAGACCTGGAGTATCGCTTGCAGTACCAGTCACTATATGCTTAAAAAGCCAAAAATTAATTTAGATGATGATTGGATACTTTCCCATCGTGGTAAGAAAAATGCAGTCGATCATAAAAAGCCTTATGCTTACTTTGTGGAAAAAGAACGAACAGCAGATGGCAAAGTTGAAGATGTTGCCACAGTTTTCCTAACCAATAAGGAGTGTCCCTTCCATTGTTTGATGTGTGATCTATGGAAAAACACTACAGATCAAAAAGTGCCTCGGGGCGCAATTCCTTCCCAAATAGAATGGGCACTGGAAAAGTTACCCCCCGTCAAGCACATAAAACTTTACAACAGTGGAAATTTTTTTGACGAGCAGGCCATTCCCAGTCAGGATTATGAAGCAATTGCTTCAATGCTCACCGACTTCAATACTGTAGTTATCGAGAGCCATCCGAAGCTTATTGGTAAAAAGTGTTTATTGTTTAATGATATGCTAAAAGCTGATCTTCAAGTATCTATTGGCCTGGAAACTGTTCATCCAGAGGTTTTGCACATGCTCAATAAACGCATGGATTTAACAGACTTTGAAAAGTCTGTTCAACTACTATCAAAACATGGAATAAAATCCAGGGCATTTATCCTGCTAAGACCACCATTTTTAAACGAAAAAGAAGGTGTTGACTGGGCAAAGCGCACCATTGATTATGCATTTGAAACAGGAGTAGAATGTTGTGTGGTGATACCTACCAGAACTGGTAACGGAGCTATGGATTGGTTAGTGGATAATGAATTCTTTTCCCCACCAAACATTTATTCCCTGGAAGAAGTGCTGGAGTATGGTATACAAGTAAATCGAGGACTGG
>CBDVAV010000516.1:0-4020 GCA_965372055.1 uncultured bacterium
GATAAATACCCATTTGCCTGAAAAAGAAAATATCTATAAACTCTATCTTCAACCCTTTGGCGATATATACCTTGGTTCGGGGGATATTGTATTCCAGGATATGATGGGAAGCAAGAAGTACAACCAAATTGTTTCTTTGATCGCAGCTTTTATCTTGTTGATTGCCTGTATTAATTATATCAATATTTATACTTCCAAATCAGTAAAAAGAGCCAAAGAAGTTGGTGTCAGAAAAGTATTGGGGGCAAGTAGGGTACAATTGTTGAATCAATACCTTGGTGAGGCATTCTTGGTCGTTGTTGTATCGGCAATCATAGCCTTATGCTTGGCCTATTTCTTTTTGCCATATTTCAATCAACTGGCTGATAAGCAATTGAGTTTTTATGCCCTTTTCGATACAGTGGTTATGGTTTACTTTGGGGCATTGATAATATTTATTGCCGTTATATCAGGGCTTTACCCAGCATTTGTATTATCATCATTAGCACCTACTGATATACTGAGTTCTCAAAAAAGTCAAGGAAATATCCGCAGTTTGCCCAGGCAGATATTGATCACTTTTCAATATGTAGTTTCAATAGCATTAATTGCGGGCACCATCTTTATATATAAACAAACCAACTATATGCTTACCCGTGACATTGGATTTAGCAAAGACCAGATAATTACAATGGAATCACTTCCACGAAGCATTAGGGACAGGGGAGAGGCTTTCAAACAGGAGATCCTCGGCCATTCAATGATCAAAAGTGCTACCATGTGTAATTCCCTGGCCTACGGAGGCTATTTTACCGAGGGATTTTATATTGATGGGATGGAAGAAAATGAGGTTGAGTCCAGGGGCTTCCCAATTGATGCTGATTTCATTACTACTATGGACATGGAAATTGTTTTGGGAAGGGATTACAATAGCAGCCTTGGTTCAGATTCTGCTTCTGTTATTGTCAATCAGACTTTTGCTGAAAAGCTTGGTGATAATATTTTGGGAAGGGTAATTAGAAAGGATGATCCCAATGGAAAAGATTTAAGAGTGATCGGGTTGGTGAAAGACTTTAACTACAACTCGTTACATCACGAGGTGGAACCTTTGGTTATGTACCCTGATAATTCTTATATGAACCTCAGTGTAAAAGTTGATGCCAACAACATAGCCGGGGCCATTTCTTTTCTCAAGCAGAAATGGGAAGAAACCGAATCCCGTATCCCTTTTGATTATAAATTTGTTGATCAGGAAATTGCCTCATTGTATGAAAAGGAATCAAAACTCACCAGGTTTATTTTTATATTTTCTTTCATTAGTATATTTATAACCTGCCTGGGACTATATGGACTGACTTCTTTTATCATCGAACAAAAGACCAAGGAGTTTGGTATCAGAAAAGTATTGGGGGCCAGAGGAAGCCAGTTGGCATTTATGGTAAATAGGAAATTTGCCCAGCTTTCAGTAATTGGGCTATTGCTGGCCACACCAATTGTCTATTACTTTATCCGGGCTTGGTTAGATGATTTTGCTTACCAAGTATCTATTAACTGGATTCCTTTTATTTTGGCTTGGGCAATATTGATTATCATCTCATTTATTGCCGTTGGATACCATTCAATAAAAGTCACCAGGTTAAATCCAGTGAACAGTATTAAGGAGGAATGAGAGAATAAGCAGTTCCCACGAACCTTCTATTTACGTTGCACTACGGTTGCTTATCCTAATATTTTTGAGACGACATTCATTAAATCATTATGCGATTTCATCACTTAATTATTAGGATTCTTAGTAAAATACCTAGCAAAATAGTCAGTGTAAAACTTAAGAATGTTCCAATTAAAATATATTCAGTTCGTTTGCGATCTTGCTTATTTTTTAGATCACCAAATCTGAATATGGATTTAGTCGCTATTAAAAAACCTATTGCTCCAACTTCATCTATTAAAATAAATGTCAATACTAAGATTCTCTCCAGTCGTCCTATCCATTTACCTGCATTCTGCAATCCTTTTGAACTATCATTTTTAAACTCATCATACCATTTTCTAGTTGCTTGATTGATTATTACTGAACTAGGCCAAATAACAATCAAGTAGGATAAAAGAATAACTGAATTCTTGGTTGAAAACATTATTCTTATAAAATATTCGGTCAAATTCCACTGTGAAGTATGAAATAACCAAATTGATAATATTACAATAACATGAAAAGATTGTTCAATTAATAATGAGCTTATTGTTTGTAACCTTAACCAGGATTTTAAAGCATCAATAATTAAATGAGTGATGAATATTAATAACGGTATTTCATAGTTGTTCCATTCAGCTAAAAATAAATATGCTAAAATTCCGTGTATTGCCGAGTGTATATATAAAAATTTCGATTTGAGGTTATTTGCATTTCTATCTTTAACCCAATTTGTTGGTTGTAGTATGAAATCACCAATTACATGTGCAAACAATAGTCTAATTAATAGTTCTGGATTAATTAAGATCATTATTTATGTATGCTGAGTTAATAGTTTTGCATATCTTTCTTCAAATAGCTCTACTCCTTCTATATTTGCAATTAACATTCTTTTATGAATTGCAGGTTGTGAAACCTTAAATACATTTGACATTTTTTCCTGTGTTGGTTTGTTTAAGAAATAATATAATGCAGTTTCTGCAGATACTTGTGACCATTTGCTGATTACATGATCTGCAAGCCTACATGAGACATTTAGTTCTTCGTTCACTTTACTGGTGGGTGTCGTTATTTTTAGTCTCTCACCACTTCGTTTCATTTTATCTAGATTCTCTCCTGAATTAGTAAATGCTTCCCCTTGTGACTCCAATATCCTTTTTCCTTTATAGGATATATTACCCACTCCTATTGATATACGTGCATCCCAAAGTAGACTACTTAATGTCAATATTCTACCCCGATTTTCTTCTTTTGAGCTTCGTAGCTTTGCTCTTATTATTATAGCAGCTAATACTGCATCTTCTGGCGATTTAATTATACCTTGAAAACTATCACCTCTATATATTTCAAATGCTTTTGTATTGGATTTTAAGATTTGCTTCTCTACTAACTGAAATGATTCTCTAAGGCTATCAAGTAGTCCTTTCGGGCTTCTTATTCTTCTTGACTTTATTATATCTCCTGTAATAACTGCTTGTAAACTCATATCCTAGTTCTATCTTCTGATTGTACCAAGATAAGCACTTTATCTCAACTTATAACCTGTAGGGGTTATTATCTTGATTATAACCTACAGAGGTTATAATTGTACTTAATAACCTATATAGGTTATTACTAAATACTTTATTATCAATTGAAATTGAAGCAACACCTTTCTCCATATTAAGTATTGCCAATGAATGTTGTTTGCTAATTACACCTTATACTCATTATTCTTTTTGATTAAAAACTTGTACCTAGTACCAAATATCTATTAACTGGATTCCATTTATTTTGGCCTGGGCAATATTAATTATGATATCATTTATTGCCGTTGGGTACCATTCAATAAAAGTAACAAGACTTAATCCAGTGAACAGTTTAAAAGAAGAATGAAGCCATCTCAAAAGTAAAAGCATGCGACGGCTTCAAACTAACCTCAAGAGTAAGCTACAAGCCTCATTCCCTCGAATCTGCCTACGTGTACTTCGGCAAGACAAAGAGAGGGAATCCATTTAAGACTTGTCGAAGAAGGTTGTTGAAAGGGAAATAAATACAATTGTGGTTATTAAGAAGTTACCCACAATTGATTAATTGTAAATTTTCCACAAAAAACAGCAAAGTGTCATAAGTTTCAGTATATTTGTAGAAAAACTACAAAAAACATGATATTTCAATTTTCAACTGAAAATTACAAATCATTTAAAGATGAAGTGACTTTAAGTTTTATTGGAAGCAACACAACCAAAGAGCACGAGGCTGATAATACATTTAAATGGAAGGACTATAAATTCTTAAAATCAAACGCACTTTATGGTGCCAACGCAAGTGGAAAGAGCAACAAAATTAATGAAATGAATGTTATTAAATGG
>CBDVAV010000517.1:0-4016 GCA_965372055.1 uncultured bacterium
ACTGCCAATGAAATAATGGAGATGAAAAACATTTTATCGAACATGCCTCTTACCTCTGCAAGGTGAATTTTCTCTTTATGCGTCCATCTTGTTTTTAACTCGCCACTGTGTAAAAAATAAGAATTTAATTCCCCTATCCCGTTATAAGACACATCGCGTCCTATGTAATCGCACCGGTTATGCCAGTTACAATTTACCTTAAACCATGTAGGGAAATAGATTATAAAAATCATCGGCAAATAAAAAGTAATGTAAAGTAAGGATAGGAATAGTAATACAGATTTTAATGTTTTAATTACTGCATCAATTGCTGCCAATCCGGAAGCGTAGCATATTCCATGCTTGCCATTTTCCAAAGCGGCCAAATTATCTTGTAGTATATCCCTGGTCGGATTTTGGGCTCTCGAATATTCAAATCCCTTATGATCTCCTGGCGACCGTTGCACATAAGTTGAGGTTTGGTAAATCGGGGTCATGATTGCACCAGTAGTTGGATCAGGCTCAATTCCCGCATGGATAACTTTAGTCCCAAATTTCATATCAATTAATCTCTTTATAAACTGCCTAAATTAAACGATTTCCAAGATATTATAGAAGTCGAGCACTTGTTTTTCATGATCATTTATAATAAATATTGATATGATAGGTGAAAGCAACTACCATCCTGGAAAAAGGTTGCTTGTCACAAGCCAAAAGGCAAGCCATTTTCACACAAAGGTTAGCCCACTTCGCTCCTCGTTCT
Organism: uncultured bacterium; assembly: GCA_965372055.1. GTDB lineage: Bacteria > Bacteroidota > Bacteroidia > Cytophagales > Cyclobacteriaceae > CBDVAV01. Next base: position 743 of record CBDVAV010000517.1, read on the forward strand.
ATGTTAAAAGATGCAAGGAACCTGAAACATGCAACTTGTAACATTGTATTAAATTAACGGCAAGATTAAAGAATATGGCAACGTCCAAGGACATGGATTTCTTAGTTTGATAAAAATATAGGATAATCAGCTTATTGCTTTAAATAGTTATCCAATTTGGATTGTGAAATAGTGGGGTCATCATACTGAGGGGAAAGTGAGGGTTTACCCGGCAAGTTTTCAATGTGAATAGTCTGGGTTGGAAATGCAAAGTTGATCCCCAATTCCTTTGCAAGTTTCATGATTGAGATTATTATCTCATGTCTACAGCGTAATTCATCTGACCAGGAAGGGACCTTAAAAAATATATAAAACATGATCTTTAATGATGAATCTGCCATATCATTTAGATGTATCTCGTAATAATCCTTTCTGGTTTCCGGATGCGCTTCAACTAGTTTAATTAATCCCTTAATGTATAGTTCGATCAAATCCGATGGGGTATCGTAATTTATGGCAATCTGTGTATAAAATCTTCTATAGACCCGAAGGCCATGATTGTCTACAGTGGCATTGGCCAAATTTCCATTTGGTACATATACAACAGAATTTCTAAATGTCCTTATCCTGGTAGATCTAATCCCTACCTCTTCTACGGTACCATCTATATCCCCTGATGTGATCCAGTCACCAATTTGAAATGGCTTGTCGATAAATATCATTAATGAACCAAAAAAGTTTTTAACTGTATCCTGGGCTGCCAGAGCAAAAGCCAAACCTCCTATTGAAAGTCCGGCAATAAGGGGGAGTACATCAATCTGAAGATTTTGCATAACAAACAAGCCGCCTATTATCACTACAAAAGTTTTCAATGTCTTTCTAAACAGAGGTACAAGCTGATCATCTAAGCTACTTTCTGTTTTCGAGGTTAGTTTTTCAAAATATAATGCAAGTATATCTACACCTCGATAGAATACGAGGGCAGCAAAAAATGGCAGCAACCCATTGATAACCAATATTAGATATTGGGATGCCTTAATTGGCAACTGGAGAATAGGAACGGAGATTTTCAAAATCAGGAACACGAAGAAAATACTGACTGGCCTGGCAAGAGGGACGATAAACCTTTTGGCCATCTCTTTATATCCTGATCGGAAAAGTACTCCCGTTATTAACTTATCTAAAATAAAGGTGAATACTCTATGCACCAGGAAACTGGCAACAACTAGAATCAGAATGCCAATATATTGCCATATATAAAGCCCAAAATATTTGTTACTGCCCATTTGTGGCAAGGTGCCAAATGGAAATACCTCTTTATGAAGGATGGGGATGATCTCAGCAGTTCGGTTAGAATATAACCATTGATTCCCGATTTTCTCCACATAAATATCAGGATACTCTTTAACTAAGATAAACCGTTGAACCATGGTAATGCTATCAATATAATTAGGATCGTTTGGTATAATATCCAAATCAATATATAATCCTTTGCCATCCAATACCTGTTTTAACTTTATAGCCAAATTTTCGGATTTCTCGTCTGTAAATTGGTCATTGTTAAAAACTTTAGCTGATATCTCGGGAAAATACGTGTCTTCTTGCAGAAATTTTAAATGGGATTTAACAGAATTATATGGGGTGCTTAGATTAGCGGTGTCCCTTTGACTTGGAAATTGCTGAGCTATCGAACTATAACACATCAGCACAGTTAAAAGATGGATAACAGAGGTAAACCTAAATTCAATATTTTTCATAATCCATTCATTGATTTGAAAAGAATGAAGAAATCATCAGCTTGTTTTGATGGCCATGATAAACCCTAAACTTACTTAAAGTACTTGAGTATACTATTGATACGGGGAAACTACTTGACAATGGTTCAGAATTTACCAGATTGCCAAGTCCGTTATATAAGTATGTAAATCCTTGAATAACGTCAGTAATAGCATATACCTTTTCACCAGTTCCGAAATCATAATACTGCACAAAAAACTGGACATTGTTAAAGTAATTATCATTAAAGATCCTGTTTCCGTTTTTATCCAATACGGTAACCTTGTTCAGTTCCTGTATTACGATAACATATCCTTTGCCTTGCCGCTCTTTGACCAACCTAAATTGGGCTTCCCTGCTTGGTTTTATTAACTGATCCCTGAATATTATTAACCCGTTCAGATTCAAAATAACAATTTCTCCATTTTCGGTTACGGTTATCAATCGCGTTTTTGAAAAGTCTTCACCAACCTCAATGAAAATTTCACTCAATATTTTAGATTTTAAATCCAAAGGAAAACCTGCATACATTTCCCCTCTTCTATTCATAACGTTTATTATTCCATTCTCTTGAACAGCTATCATGCAGTCTCTTCCCCTTACCCTTACATGAAAAGGAGGTGATGGTAACCTACCGGTAATGGTTTTGGGATTCCATCCATCCAAATTATTACCCATTTTATCATACAGATATAAATTTCCAATGTTGTCCGAAATAAAGATCCTGTAGTTCTTGCTTTTATCGTAATCAATTACCGCCATTTGATCAATGACATGGTCCAAAATCCATGGAAAGCCCTCTACTTTGTTGCCATTCCTATCAATAAGATTCACCTTATTGCCTGATGTAAACAGGTATTGCAGTTTATTATTTTTAAAATAGTCTATTTGAAACAAGTCAGTATTCAAATCAGTCCCAACCGAATCAATCAATGAAAATTCACCATCGGCTGATACAAGGTTAAGATTATTCGATTTATCATGGACCATCATTTCAAGGCTTTGATTTACGTGGTTCCTGACAATCATTGGTTTTGAAACAATTGTGTCTTTAATTTCTATTTCATTTTCTAAAATAAAATTTGATCGCTTTACTATTGTTGGATCAAAATCCAAGTGATTGATTACCATTGAGGTAAAAAATTCATTTCCACTGCTGCTGATTTGGAAAGCAGTCATATTAAATCTTCTGAGCTGAGGTGCAAATTTATCCATTACCTCTTGATAACCCGGGTTGAGGTTCGATTTTACTAAACCCCAAGCCCTTGGAATATTTACAATCAAACTTAGGTTAGATTCTTCTTGTATTGATTGAAGAAATAGATTTTGATTTACTGATTTCCCCCATGTATCCTCTGACTCAAAATCATTAATTAATGTTTTCAATGTTTGAATTTTGTTGGAGATTAGTAGGTAATCGTCAAGATTGGTAAAATATGCATTACTAAATCCTGAAAATGTTAATCCAAATAATCTATTGGGCAATTCATTGATATCAATAAACATGAGCTTGATTTCT
>CBDVAV010000518.1:0-4007 GCA_965372055.1 uncultured bacterium
AAAACGTTGATCCATCTTCCTTCCCGGGTTCAACAATTACAAATTCTGCACTATCAGGTAAGTATTTCAGGTTTCCCTTTGGATGAAAAAAATCTTCATCATTTGATGATCTTTTATTGGTAACAAAAGTACTGTACAACCCATAATCCTGTACATCGAAATGTAATCCTGCCACCAGGGTCTTTCCGTTTTCCGTTATGGAAGACTCAAAATCAAATACTACCTCTTGTTGATCGCCAGAATGTTGATACTTTATCCATGTATTATAATCAGGCAACTTTTTCAGATCCAGTTTGACCAAGCCGTCAAGCTCCAGCGCGGGTCTATCCGCATACATCTTAATCAGGCCTTTATAATACATGCCGGGTGAAACGATAAGGTTTTCATTAATAGAAATAGTGCCATCGGCAACAGTATGCAGTTCCTCTGCTCTTTTATTGGTAGAGAAGTTTTCAAGCCTGAAATTCGTTAGTCTAATTGCGAAAGTATCCCCAACTGCGTTTACGAATTCATAGGTAGCTTCCCCTTCAAATTCATTTCTCGAAATAATAGTGATATCTCCATCATATAGTCTATGGAAAGCATCCAGGGTATCAATTATTAGTGTAGTATTATGCAAGGTTTCGATCCTGGAATTTTCATGGATCAATACCTCTCCATTCTCTGGAGTTATTTGGGCATCCGCCACCGTAATGTAAGGAATTCCACTAACTTTCAATTCCTGGGTATTTATATCATAAATAGCATCAGTGGCATTAAAATTCAACGAATCCAAATCCTCCCTGGTAGTATAGAAATACGAATCTTCCAGGTCTACAAAATCTGGTTTACTCATCATTACCTTTGCACCGTCAAGATCCCAAATTGCTTTTGTGATGGAAGTTTTAAACTGGGAATAGGGAAATTCAAAAGCGGCAACACCTGCAATTTCCGGACTTATTTCGGCTTTATTTGCTGTAAAGTCAAAGTTTAACTTTACATCATTGGCTGCCAGTGCCGGTTTATCTGGAACTGAGGTTTCAATTTTGAATTTTGCTCTCCTAGCTGAAAATCCGTCATGGTCAAAACTAAATTGCTTTGATATTGATTCTGACCCTCTGGTAAGCAATGTGCCGGAACCATTAACCCCAGTTCTGGAAACAATAGTTGATCCATCAAGTGAGGCTGTATTTTCATAAAGTTCTATTGGGTTGCCCAAATTATAAATGTACATACTGTCTTTTCTTGGCAGCCATTTCATTCGATAATTTTCCACGTGCATTTGGGGAAATATTACCCCCTCGTAATCTTCTTCTTTTATATCAGCAACACCGCCCATGGTAGTTACGGAATCGGGATAGAAAATAAAATCATTGGAATTTACTGTTGTAGTAAGAAACTCTATTCTTCCATCAGCGCGAATTCCTCTTTTGTCCAGGGAAAACCGGTTATAAAGCTTGCCTTCTCCATTATATAAATAATATCCATCTGGAGGAACACTGTGTTCAAATCCCAGTGAATAATCGGGCATGATATGAAGTCTTTCCTTAAAAGGGGGAAACATGCCACTAGAGTTGAACGTTCCATCAAAACCAATTGATGCTGGGTCACTATCGCTGAGGCTATCAATCTCAAATGGTGGCATCGAAAAATAAATGGATCTGTCATAAGCTCCTTTCAGATAATTGCTGTGATTAAAATACACCAAGGATCCACTTCCCGTTCCATCGAAATTAGGATAACTGGCAAAATATTTTTTACCTGACTTGTTATTTGGCTTGTTTATGTAAAGTGTCCCCGAGGTACCTTCTATGTTTTTTAATACACTGACTTCTGCTGCCGTGGTGTCACTTCCGGAAACCCCAGAAATGCTGTTGTCCACCTTTCGCCTTCTGGAATCCCTGCTGTTTTCATCAATTACATAAAACCTGATGGAGTCAATCTGATTTAACCTAACTAAAAAGCTATCATATTCGAAAGTAAATTCTTTCCCTATGTATTCGAAGTTGCCTGCAAAAATCTTCCCATCATATTTGAAACCGCGGTTTTCTATAAGTGTAATTTTACTGCTATCTGGTTCAATATAGACATCCAGTATTTCACTTAAATAGAACTTGTCAACTCCCCGGACTGTCATTGTTTGATCTTCGAAGTTCAAGGTGGCGTTGGGCTTTTCCGTGGTTAGTGATTTTATGGAGATGGAGTCAAAGTCTTTTTTACCACGCAATGATTTGACATTATGGGTGGCTTTTGGCTTTAAAGTGACTATGCCACCATTCACATTGTAATCAATATATCCCGCGTGCATTAAGTAGAACATGGCAGTTTTTATGGTGCTTTCCTTTATTTTCACAGATCTTGCCAGATCAGCAGAATAAAATTCATTATTATGTCTTTTTCCATAGCCAACTACCATCCGTAATGGATTAAAATCATACAAACCTGTATTTCCTGCTACTATGTTTTTGTCAAAGAATTCAATTGATTTGAATACTGCAGGAATCTCTTCCCTGGCATTGAGAATAGAGATATCGAGACTATCACCATGGACATCCCATCTGATGATATCGGCTATAATTTCCACGTTGAAGTAGGTTGATATGTATGGTGTCCGCTTAAATCCTCCTTTATCCTTTTGTAATATCAGGTATTCTGAATTTGTATTGTAATTAAACCTGACTGTGGGATGAATGATGGAATCGAATTTATGAAAGATTATGATTGACGCCCTGCTCGCAGTAATAGTGGAGTCCTGGATTTCAAACAATTTGGATTTAGATTCGAATTTTGGGCCGGCTTCGTCACTAACGCGTATGGTGGCCAAGCCGCCAAAAAGTGAGGCACTATTTATCCTGTTCCCATGAAGGGAAAAACCTCCTCTGTAAGTCAGGAATTTATCCCCTAAGTTCTTAACATCAATGTTATTATTGTAAGATTTAAACCTGGGGTAGTTGTTATTATTTCTCACTTTTCCATTGTATTCAAATACACCATCGATTGGTAGATCCAATCTTCCTACATAATTGAGTTTAACCTGCTCTGCTTCGAGAATTGGATGACGTGTGTCGAAAGCATATGAGGAGAATTCGGCAAATACGGAATCCTTACTTAGCTTAACAAGCTCCCAATTGAATTTGCCCCCCTCCCCAACAAAAACTTTGTCATTTATAATAAAGGATCCTTGCGTCCCATTAATTGAGGTAGTGTCCCTGGGCCCGGAAATTATTAAGTCTGTTTGATTAAATCTTATTATTGCTCCATATACCGGAGGTAAAACCGATGGTTGAATCAAGTAAGAGAGATCCTTTTCTTCGTCGGGTTCTTCGGGTTCTTCTTCAGGTTCTTCAAAACTTTCTTCTTCACCCCAATCCGATCCCCAGTCTGTTTCCGATTCACCTTCATCCCAATCTTCAAAAAAGCCATCATCGTCATCTTCTACCAATTCACCTTCAGGTTCAGGTTCGGGAACAACCTCCTCTTCATCGGGTTCATATTCAACATACTCAAAATCATAATTATCATTTTCAACATATAATTGATTTACAACTGAATAATGCAGTGCCCTGTTCTCGAAAAAATCATTGATGGTATTTAGATATGACAATAGGTCTTTTGGTTCATAGTTATCGATTACTTTTCCAGTGACATTCAAATATCCTATCAGCTTCCGGTCGTTTACTTTTTCAATTTCCAAGGCATTATACAGGGCTGTGAAGTAACTCTCAAAGTAAGGCCGGGTTTTGTATTCCTTATTTTTCATAGCAATGGAGTGTTCCATTACCTTTTTTCTTACATCTGGTCCAAATCCCTGCCATAGGCCAGAGATATCATCGGCAAGGGCGGCTATTGCAGAGTTTTTTGTGCTTTTCAGGAGGGTATCTATCGAGTTGATAAACTCATTGGGGTTATTCGAAAGTTCAATCCTTTGTGCTAACGAGGGATCACAAACTATAAGGAAAAACCAGCATACTATGTATTTTACCCTTCTCACCATCTTAAAAACACACCATGAAATTCTTAAATTATTA
>CBDVAV010000519.1:0-3994 GCA_965372055.1 uncultured bacterium
AACACCTTAAATTCCCCTCCATGGAGGGGTTGGGGTGGGTAAATAAGATAAAATGTTTTCATTTGATTTTATTATGTCTGATTTTTTTGCTTTAATTATTACTTTAATTAAATACCCACCTCTACACTCCTCCAAGGAGGAGACTATTGGTATAATTAAAGCAAAAAACTCACATTACTTACCTAAAATTCCAATACCAGCCTCTGGCTGCGATAATTTGAATGAAAAAGATTAATCTTTAAATTACGTGGATTTTACTTAAGAATGGATAAAAAAGTATACTTCGTTGCTATTCCGGCCCTGGTATTGATTGCTGCTGTATTCTATTTTAACAGCAGCAATGGTTCTAAGATTCCAGATCAGATCGATTATAGTTTTCATGTAAGACCGATCCTGGCCGATAACTGTTTTGCATGTCACGGCCCTGATGCAAACAAAAGAAAGGCCGAATTAAGACTTGATACACCTGATGGTCCTTACGCCATGTCAGGGGAAACTTTACGGCATATTGTCGAACCTTGGAAAACCGAAGAATCTGAGCTTATCAAACGTATCACCTCTATGGATACTTCCCAATTAATGCCGCCCCCATCTTCAAACAGAAAACTATCCCGGATGGAAGTGGATATCATTAAAAAGTGGATTGAGCAAGGTGCACAGTATAAGCCTCACTGGGCATTTACAAAACCAACCAATGAAAATTTACCTCCTGATAATTCATGGGCGGTGAATGAAATAGACCGGTTTATTTATGATAAAATGAATGATGTTGGACTGGATCCAAATGATCAATCAGATCCCGAAAGATTATTGAAAAGGCTGTCATTTGACCTCACCGGTTTACCACCAGGCATAGAAGATCAAGATCTGATTATCCGGGATCCAGGGAATCAGTCTTATGAAGCTATGGTAGATAAATACTTGGCCAGTGATCACTATGGCGAAAAAATGGCCATTGGATGGATGGACGTGGCCCGATATGCAGATTCACATGGCTACCAAGACGATGGAATGCGAACCATGTGGCCGTGGCGCGACTGGGTAATCCATGCATTTAACAAAAATTATCCTTATGACAAGTTTGTGACCATGCAGTTGGCAGGAGACCTGTTGCCCAACTCAACAAAAGAAGATCTGCTGGCAACCGGGTTCAATAGAAATCATAAAATAACCCAGGAAGGGGGCGTAATTGATGAAGAATACCGCATAGAATATGTCACTGACAGAACCAATACATTTGGTAAAGCTTTTTTGGGAATGACCTTTGAATGTGCGAAATGCCATGACCATAAATTCGATCCGATAAGTACCAAAGAATACTATAGTACTTTTGCTTTTTTCGACCTGGTCCCTGAAAAAGGATTATTTGGAGACATATCAATTGCTTCCCTGGCTGACCCACCATCTATGCAAATTACCGATGAAGATATATCCCAGATCTTACATTTTATAAACAAGATTGATACAGGAAATGTATCAGTAATGATCATGAAAGATTCGATAGGTATTCGGGATACTCACATACTTACACGTGGCAGCTACGATGCAAAAGGGGAAATTGTTAAACCCTCTGCACCGGTCAATATAATGGAATTTGGAGAGGAATTTGAACAAAACAGGTTGGGACTGGCCAATTGGTTAACCGATGGCGATAATCCGTTGACCGCACGCGTTTTTGTAAACCGTATATGGATGCAGTTTTTTAATCGCGGGATCGTTCCTTCAACTGGGGATTTTGGAATGCAAGGCAGCCTTCCCAGCCATCCCGAATTACTGGATTGGCTTGCAGTTGACTTTATGGAAAATGATTGGGATGTTAAGAGGCTGATAAAGAAAATCGTTCTCTCATCAACATACAGGCAATCCAGCAAGCTCATTGACAAAAAGGTAAGAAAGGATCCGGAAAACATTTATTTATCAAGGATGCCCCGGTCCCGTTTTGATGCTGAAATTGTTAGAGACCTTATATTAGCCTCAAGCGGGTTATTGAATTCAGAGATTGGGGGGCCAAGTGTGAAACCTTACCAGCCAGAGGGATTATGGGATGCGGCCACTTCTGGCAGGGGCATTTTAAAGGAGTATGTCCAGGATCATGGTGATGACTTATATCGACGGGGTTTGTACACTTTTATAAAAAGGACAGTACCACCCCCAACCATGTTGATGTTTGATGCTTCAAACCGTGATCAATGTGAAGTTCAACGCACCAACACAAATACACCTCTCCAGGCATTGGTCATGTTGAACGATCCAACTATACTGGAAGCTTCAAGGGTGCTTGCCGAACGATTGCTTGTGGACACGGATAATGAAAATGAAAGAATTGAACTTGCTTTCAGGCTAATATTATGCAGGAAAATAAAAAAGAGAGAGTTTGAATCGATTAATGAATACTTCAAAAGCCAGCAATCAAAGCTAAAAGACAATTCATTGGCCAGGGAATTAATCGAAGTGGGAGAAACCCCTTTAATTGATGGATTGGATGCAAGCAAAGTAGCTGCCCTGATGCAAACAATTTTACTTATTTATAACCTGGAAGAAGCTATCACCCTAAGTTAACCAACCATGAAGAAGGCATTACTAAACTATGGACTAAACCAAAACCGACGAAGATTCCTCGGGAAATTAGGGCTTGGCCTTGGTGGAGTAGCCCTTGGATCACTTTTGGCCCCAGACTTATTCAGTGGGGACAGTAACGATCAGTTGGCAGGATTTAAAAGCTTTGCCCCAAAGGCTAAGCGGGTGATTTATTTATTTCAAAATGGCGCCCCCTCACAACTGGAGACATTTGATTACAAACCATTGCTCAACAATATGTTTGGGGAGGAATTGCCGGAATCAATCAGGGGAGGGCAACGGTTGACCGGAATGACATCCAACCAGGAAAAATTTCCGCTTGTGGGTTCTAAATTTGGCTTTAAGCAACATGGGAAGTCTGGTATTTGGATCAGTGACCTTTTTCCAAACATGGCAAAAATTGCTGATGAAATTTGTGTTATAAAATCCATGCACACGGAAGCGATCAACCATGACCCGGCCCTGACATTTATGCAAACAGGTGCCCAGCAAGGTAACAGACCAAGTATGGGATCCTGGCTGAGCTACGGACTGGGAAGTGAAAACAAAAACCTTCCGGCATTCTGTGTACTGCTTTCCAGGGGACGGGGCAATGGACAAGGGGTTTATTCCAAATTATGGACCAATGGATTTCTGGACAGTATTCACCAGGGTGTACAGTTTAGCAAAGGGGAAAACCCGATTCTATATTTGCAAAACCCCGATGGTGTAAATCTCCAAAGCCGTCGTGAAATGTTGGATAAAATTGCTGACCTTAATGAAATGGCCTATGATGAATTTGGTGCCCCTGAAATCAAAACCAAGATTCAGCAATACGAAATGGCTTACAGGATGCAAACCGCCGTTCCCGAGATAACAGATGTTTCACGAAATTCTGATCACATTATCAAAATGTATGGTGCCGATTGTCTTGAACCTGGGACATATGCTGCAAATTGCCTGTTGGCCAGAAAACTGTCAGAATCAGGAGTGCGTTTTGTACAACTGTATCATCAAGGATGGGATCAGCACGAAAATGTAGTAGGCGAGATGCCTCTCCAGGCGGAAGATGTGGATCGTGCATCTTCTGCCCTGGTACTGGATTTAAAACAACGTGGCTTACTTGACGAAACCCTGGTTATTTGGGGAGGGGAATTTGGAAGAACAAACTATTGCCAGGGCAAACTAACAGAAGAAAACTACGGAAGGGATCACCACCCTCGTTGTTTCAGCATTTGGCTGGCTGGCGGAGGTGTTAAGAGAGGGATGACTTACGGTAAAACAGATGAATTTGGATATAACATCGTGGAGAACCCAGTACACGTCAACGATTTACACGCTACCATACTTCACCTGCTGGGAATTGATCATGAAAAGTTAAATTACCGGTACCTTGGGCGAAGATTCCGGTTAACCGATGTTAGCGGTCATGTTGTCA
>CBDVAV010000520.1:0-3979 GCA_965372055.1 uncultured bacterium
AGTCCAAAAAAATCTCCTCCTTGTTTTTTTTGTGCTTGTTAAAATCTTCAATAATTGGAAATATTCGATTTGCCTTTATTTCCCTAAATGCCCTTGGAGATAATTTGGCTAATTCACCCGCTTTTTCTATAGATCTTGGAATAATAAGGTCTGGTGACATTACTTCATCACACAATCCCCAAAACAGCATTTTTTCAGGTGGGAAAAGCTCGCCACTTTCCATGATTTCTTTAGCTACTTTTGTGCCGCCAATTTGATGAAGGATCCTATCTCCCAAATAGGGGACTGGCAATCCAAGTTTAATTTCATTTAATCCCATTAGTTTGTTTCCCACACCAAAATGCCGGTAATCACATGATAAGGCCAATAAGCATCCCCCTGCTATAGTATGGCCGGTTAATGCAGCAACAGTGGGCTTCGGGGAGCAAAATAATTCTTCACATAGGGCATTAAACGCGTTATAAAAATTTTGCATGTCATCCCTGTTTAATAGAATAAGCACGGGAAGGTCAAAGCCAATAGAAAAAAACTTGGCGTTATTACTGGTTATTACGATGCTTTTTATTTCATCATCTAAATTAAGCTTTTCTAGGTTCTCTTGCAGTGAAGATACCAGTTCCAAATTAATTGGATTCGTGGTTCCGTTGTTTAATTTTATTACGCCTACTTCATTAATATATTCAATTGACACCATGGAAAGGAGGTTAGTGATAATAATTTAATCAGTTGATATTGAAATACAAAATATTTGGTTTTCAACAAATGAACACTGTAAAAATAAATTGATTGGATGTAATAGATCAAAATTGATACCTTTATTCAAATTCCAATTAGTACTCAAAATGAAAAAATATAATTACGCCCATATAATTACACTATTATTCATATTTATTTTATTAGCAGGTTGTTCAGATACAAGAGAAGTTGAAATTCCAGATCTTGTAATAAGCAACGGCAAAATTTGGACTGGAAATGAAAATGCCCCTTGGGCAAACTGGGTAGCGGTAAAGGGTGACAGGATCATTTCATTGGGAGAGGGGGATCCTGAAACTGGTGGAGCAAAATTGATAGATCTGGGCGGAAGGTTAATGATTCCAGGATTCAATGATTCCCATGTGCATTTTGCCTCGGCGGGTCGACTATTGCTGGGTATCAATTTACTTGATGTTAATACCACGGAGCTTTTTATTGAAAGGGTAAAAGAAACAACTGGAAGGCTTCCGAAAGGGAGTTGGATTACCCGAGGTGATTGGGGTGCTTATGAGGCCTGGTCGTTGGGGTCTAAAGGTGGGGATACAAAAAATGCAATTTTTGAGCCCCATAAAAATATGGTGGACAGTATCACCCCCGACCATCCTGTTTTAATCACTCGTTATGATGGTAAAGTTGGATTGGCGAATAGCCTGGCACTTGGCTCACTTGGGATCGAATCTAACGATGGTATATTAAAAGGGCCAATCTTGAGAAACGCATTGCAGGGAATACCCGAGAGAAGTTTTGAACGAAAAGTGATGGAAGCTCACAGGGCTTTGGAGGAATGCCGGAAATGGGGGGTAACCACCGTCCAGGATATGTCACCTCCTGATGAACTTGATGTATACCAATATTTGAAAGAAAAAGATGAACTGACCTGTCGGATCAATTTCTCTCCTTCACGGTTGATCGAATATACTGAAATGGTGAAAAAAGGGTGGGTAATTGATTGGGGGGATTCAACAGGGCCACGGCCGGCTGGAGATAAATGGATAGCATTTGGTACTATCAAAACACACATAGATGGCATTATGGGAGGAAGGACTGCAAGATTTTTTCAACCTTATGAAGACAATGATGTTGAAAATGTAAGTTGGCGAGGGGGTTGGAGAGAGTTCTCCAAAGACCTGCCAAATTTCAAAGAGATGATCTTGGCAGCAGATGCCGCAGGGATACAGTTAAGGGTGCATGCTATTGGAGATGAAGCCAATTCTATCTTGCTCGACATTCTTGATACCTTGGATGCGGTTAATGGGGCAAAAGACAGAAGGTTTCGCCTGGTCCATGCCCAAGTGATCCATCCTGAGGATTTTGAAAGGTTTCAAGGAAGAAATATAATAGCTGAAGTGCAACCTTACCATGTTACTGATGATATGCGTTGGATGGAAGAAAGGATTGGATACGAACGTTGTGAGGGTGCTTATGCTTTCAGAACTTTGGAAGAGGCTGGGTGCAGGCTTTCTTTTGGTTCAGATTGGCCTGGTACAAATGCAGCTTATTATCCTGTGAACCCATTATTTGGGCTATATGCAGCGGTGACAAGGCAAACTGTTAATGGAGAGCCTGAAGAAGGCTGGTTCCCAGAACAGCGTATTGGCTTAGAAGATGCATTGAAAGCATATACATGGGGCTCAGCATTTTCAGCCTATGAAGAAAAGATTAAAGGAACAATTGAACCAGGCAAATTGGCAGATTTTGCAGTATTGGATACCGACCTATTTGAAACAGAACCAGCAGGTTGGTTAAAGGCCAATGTTGATTATACAATTGTTGGGGGAGAAGTGGTTTACCAAAGTAAATCAAATAAATAGTTATTATCGAACAGTAGAAAGTGCTTATCCGGTTGCATACACTAATGTGACCGCCCAGACTTGGACACAATTCTTAAAAAAAACAATCATTTTTCAATTATTGATATTAGTATAAGTAATATGCTTGTGTTATGCAATAACTTTACTTATATTACTATAGGAATTATATAATTATTAATACATTTATATAAAATATTAAACTTGAAATAAAATATGAATATTAAACTATACATTTTCATTTTTATTGGTATGATCTTCTCGTTTGGTAACATGGAGGTGATTGGACAGAATCTGAACCTTGATAGTCTCTTTATAATACTCGAAGGCCCATTTGAGGAAAGTGAAAAAGGGGTAGCCGAGTTAAAAAATTTAGCCATTGAGTATCTTTTCTCCAACCCGTCTTTTTCACAGAGGTTTTCTCGAAAGGGGTTGGGGATTTCAGAAAGGATTGGATACAAGAAAGGGATTGCCGATACATATAGACTCCAAGGTGTTGCTGAAGCCATAAGGCGTAATAACACCAATGCTTTAACTTATTATTTTAAAGCCAGAGACGTTTTCATCGAAATGAATGACAGCTCAGGGATCGCCCGTGTTTTAATGAATATTGGAACTACTTATAGCCACCCAGATGATCAGGAAAAAGCGTTTGATTATCTATACCAGTCAATTGAAATTAATAAAAAAATAAATAGTATGGAGAACCTGGGTAAAGCCTATAATAACATTGGAACAATTTATTGGCGCTCGGGTCATCTGGATAGTGCATTGGCTTATAACAATAGATCATTAGTTATAAAAAGGGAAATGAACGATTCCTTGGGCATGGGAGCGGGTTACAGTAATCAGGGGTTGATCTATGAGGATTTAGGTGAATATGACCTGGCCTTGGAACACTATCGTATTTCGCAAAAAATCAGCATTAAAATTGGAAACTTCGTAGAGCAAACTAGGTCATATTTAAATATTGGAAAAGTGCTAACCCTAAAAAACAGCTATGAATTAGCTGAATATAATTATAATCAAGCCCTCCATTTTGCAGATTCCATTGATTTGAAAGCTGTAAAATCCGATTGTTTAGAAGGATTATCAATACTTGAGGAGAAAAGGGGAAACTATAAGGCTGCCTATAACTATTTCAGACAATATATGGATTCGAAGATAATTATCTTGACAGACCAGAAAAGCATTGAGATTGAGCAGTTGGAGGTGAGTTTTCAAATAAGGGAAAAAGATGCAGAACTTAACTTGGCCAACCAAGAATTACTTACATTGAGAAATGAGAACAAGTTTCATCAGCTTCTCAATTACCTACGCATTATTGGGACGGTATTAATATTAATTATTGGGTACATTATAATTAGGTTTCAAAAATCAAAGCTTAAAGAAGCTGACCAATTAAAAGAAGCCCAGGA
>CBDVAV010000521.1:0-3979 GCA_965372055.1 uncultured bacterium
TAAACACTAATTGTATCCCTTTAAGCGAATAAACTTTTCCTTCCATACTTACTGCAAATAGGACATTTTAATAAATTGTGACCTCTGGCCGGACAATGCTCCCTGCCGAAATATATTATCTGCAAGTGCAATTTGTTCCACAATTCCTGAGGGATAAGCCGTTTAAGGTCTTTTTCAGTTTGCTCAACATTTTTACCGTTGCTAAGTCCCCATCGATGGGCCAGCCTGTGGATATGAGTATCAACCGGGAATGCATCTTTTCCAAACGCTTGTGAAACCACAACTGATGCTGTTTTATGGCCAACCCCAGGTAAAGCTTCTAGTTCATCCAGGGTGGAAGGTACATTGCCATCATACTTATTAACCAAGATTTGTGATAATGATGATATGGCCTTTGATTTACGGGGTGCAAGACCGCAAGACCGTATGATCTGTTCTATTTCTTCTACCGACATCTTGATCATGTCAAATGGATTGTCAGCTTGATTAAAAAGGGTAGGTGAGATTTTATTGACCCGCTCATCTGTACATTGTGCTGATAGCAAGACAGCTATTAATAAAGTATATGGATCATTGTGTTTTAGTGGTATTGGCGTATCAGGGTATAGATCTTCTAGTATTTTAATTATCTGAGTTACTTTTGTTTTCTTGCTCATTAATAGATTTAGTTCTACCACGAATTTAATGGTAACAATAAATAACAATTATCAAAAAACAAAAAACAAATAATATTCAATGGTCAAAACCAATGATCAAATGTCAAAAAACACTATAAAGCTTATCATTTGTTAATTATTTTATTTTTAGGTGTTTATGTGAACCTAACAAAGGTCAGTAAATTACAATAATTGAAATAGTTTGAATATTGAAAAGTTGTATTTTGGAAATTATTTGATAATTGAGAGTTGTATTTTGTGAATTTCAAGTCCACTTCCCCCATAGGGATGCCTTTGGCACATTAAAATAACAGTAGATCGATAGATTTAGATTTATGATTTTAGGGTTTCTTCAAGCCTCAATTCATGGCCGGTTTTCTTTAATAGATTTATTTTTTCTTCCAATGCCAAAGCATTTCCTATTTTCACCGTGAACTCTATGGTGCATTCTTCATCATACTGTTGCCCAATTATTCCTAAATTGAATTCTTTTACCATCCTCATTACATCATTTGTTGTTTCATAACCATAATGAAGGAGGTAGGACCGGGTTATTGGTACTGACTTTATACGATTATTTCTAAGTGCTTCCTCGGCTGACAATTTGTAAGCATTGACAAGTCCACTGATACCAAGTTTTGTGCCCCCAAAATATCTAACTACCACAACCAGTGAGTTGGTAAGGTTCCTGGATCGCAGTTGGTTCAGTATTGGATCACCAGCGGAATGTGCTGGTTCGCCATCATCATTAGCTCTCCATCGTTCTCCATTGTTGCCCAAGATGTAAGCAAAGCAATGATGGCGGGCATCATGGAATTTTCTCTTTAACCCTGAAATTCTTTGTTTGATTTCATCTTCATTCATAACCGGGAATGCAAAGGCCAGGAATTTACTGCCTTTTTCTTTATAACTTCCTTGTGAAGATTTCACCAGTGTAAAATATGATTCTAACTGATCTGCCATTAATGGGTCAGGATTATAGCTGTGTATGGTACGATTAAAATTAATGTAAAGATTGCCATTAACAATCTGATCTTGTTCAATTATTTGGATCTCATCAATTTCAATATTGATGCAATCGCAAATAATTCAGTAATTCTTACATTAACCAATGGGAAATTAAGTACATAATCATTCATAAATTTATTGATGATTTTACCTGAAGGTAAGGTCAGAAATAATTCATGAAGTTTAATAAGGGCCTTCCAATTGAACGCCATGTGAGACAAACCTATGCACGTAATATAATTAACAAAATAGCAAAAAAATTATTTTCCTATTATACTAATATTGTTCATTAGAAAAAAATAATTAAACCCTTGAGAATCAGCGTTTCTATAAACTGGATGCTGATTCTTCTTATCTAAATAAAAATTTGAACTTGATCAGAGATAAATACTATTAAAATATTATTGAGAGCAAAGGCAATAAAACGAGCTAAACAGTGAATAGAAATAATCTAATAAACCCTGTCTCATTTGAAATAGAAATAAAAGAACTGCGGAAGCTAATTACCTTTATCCAGGAAAATTACGGTTATGATTTTTCGAATTACGCGATCTCATCCTTTAAAAGGAGAGTCCAAAGAGTAATGCAATTGAAAAAGCATGATACCGTGGAAATGTTAATAAAGAGCATAAAAAAGGATAAAGGTTTTTTTGAGGATTTCTTGTCCTATGTCACGGTGAATGTAACAGAAATGTTCAGGGACCCCACATTTTGGAAAGAGATTCGGGATTTCACTATTCCCGGTCTTTTTGAAACTAAAGATCATCTGAGAGTATGGCACGCTGGATGTTCGTCTGGAGAAGAAGTGCTTTCCATGACAATTATGCTTAAAGAAATGAACTTGTTGGATAAAGTAACTATCGTGGCCACAGACTTGGACGAAAGGATAATTGACCTTGCAAAATCAGCTTCCTTCCAGTCTAAAAACCTAGAGGTAAATGAAAGCAATTATACCGACTTTCAAGGGAAATTTGAGTTGTTGAATTATTGCGAAAATATTAATGGGAAAGTCAAATTGGACAAATCGCTATTGGAAAATGTGTCTTTCAAGGTGCATGATCTGGTTAAGGAAGCAGTGTTCGATGAGTTTGATTTGATCCTGTGCAGAAACGTGATGATCTATTTTAATCAGATGTTACAAAATTCTGTTTTAAAAAAGTTACACCAAAGTCTTGATTCTAATGGGTATTTATCCCTTGGGTCCAAAGAATCAATAGGGTGGAGTCAGGTTTCAAATAAATTTAGGGTGGTAAATAACACCGAAAAAATATATCAGAAGATTAAAGGTTAACTATTTCTATTCTTTGTATTAACTGCAATGATTAACTCAATATCAAATAACAAATACAAAGCAATAGTAGTAGGGGGTTCTGCAGGTAGTTTTCAGGGTATCGCACGAATTTTGTCCGGCATACCTGCAGATTTTCAACTTCCTATTATTATGTGCCTTCACCGGTTGAAAAATGTCCGGAACGGATTCGTGGAGGCACTTACAATAAGAAGTAATAAAAGAGTAAGAGAGCCGCATGATAAGGAGAAAATAAAGAATGGCCACGTTTACCTTGCCCCGGCCAATTATCATCTTTCAACTGAATTCGGAAATACCTTTGCATTATCTACAGAGGAGATGGTGAACAACTCAAGGCCAGCAATTGATATCACCTTAGACTCCACCTCATACATCTTCAAAAATAAATTGGTTGGCATATTACTTTCAGGGGCAAACAAAGACGGGGCCAGGGGAATGAAAAACATAAAGGAAAGGGGAGGCTTGACAATTGTTCAAGAACCAGAGGAGTGTATGATAGACACTATGCCGGTAGCGGCATTAAAGATCACGAAAATTGACCATGTGATGACCATAGAAGAGATTATACAATTTCTTTTGAAATTACATTCATCTTACAAAAAAGAAAGGGCTCATGTATAATTCAAAAGTCAACATTACAGTTTCAATACTTTTTGTGTTTGGTGCCTTTACCTCGATATATTACATGTACAAATTGCCGGGTACGCTTACCAATAACTTGCAATCGCTTGATTTGTCTAATCTAAACGAGGTACAAAGTGAATTATTTACCATGGATTTATTGTTCGGTGCTACAATTGGATTCGGGTTGATATTGGCAGTGTTGCAAATAGTAAGTATTCAGAATATAAAATTGGAATCGCGTGTTATCAATGATGGCATTGATGATGAAAGTACAGATTTCGACTCTAATATCTCAGATGATCAAGAAGAATCAAATGAGAAAGCATTGCAGGTCATTGAAAATATTATTGATTCTAAATCTGAAAAAAAGGAGGTTTTCTCA
>CBDVAV010000522.1:0-3973 GCA_965372055.1 uncultured bacterium
CAGAACCCAGAACCCAAAACCCGAAACCCAGAACCCAGAAACCAGAACCCAAAACCCGAAACCCGAAACCCAGCACAACCCAATTTTGAATAAATTAATTTTTCGGAAAGGATATGGGGGCTTATTTGTAATTTCGTACCATTGATACTTTATGAATCTATTTAGAAGACCATCAATTAAAATCATCTCATTTTAATCCAATATTAAGAACTTAATCAGCATGGAACCTATATCAACCCGCAAGGCAGGCTCACTATATGGCTTATATTATGGAGCCTTTTTAGTAGTTTTCAGTTTCATATTAAATTCAACTAAACTCGAGGGAAATTTACTTCTCAACCTTACAGGGTGGGGAATATTTATCGCGGTAATGGCCATGGCCATGCGCAAGTTTAAAGATGACAACGAGGGATATATGAAATTCGGTCAGGGTATGGGCATTGGCTTTTACTACTCGCTTGTGACTGGCATAATCAGCGGGTTATTTGACACTTTTTATCTAACAGTTGTCAATCCCCAAATGTTACAAGAGCAACTCGACAAGTCCGTGGCCATAATGGAGTCAAACCCAAACATGACTGATGAGCAGATCGAAGCCATGGCTGAAATGTCAGAATCTTTTACACATCCTGTAATCCTTTTCACCATTGCTTTGGTTGGCGCACTGATAATTGGAGTGATTATTTCTTTGATTGTAGCCGCTATTATGAAAAAAGACAATCTTGAACTGGACTTGGAAGAAGAATAATTATCCCCACTATTAATTTCGGGTTTCGGGTTTCGGGTTACGAGTTTCGAGTTTCGAGTTTCGGGTTTCGAAACTTGAATCCCAAAGCCTTCACCAAAAACCTGCTAATAGAGTAATATATTGCATTTATAAGTGGTGTGCATTGCCATTAGCAATGAAATTACCGAACTTTACATTGTGGAACGGCAAGTAAACATTCATATTGAAAAATTACCGGAAGGCTTTTACTTGGCAACATCTGATAACTTACAAGGACTAATTGCCCAGGGAAGAACGATTACTGAAACTATCGAGATAGCTAGGGATGTTGCCAAGAAGTTGATTGAAGCCCAAGATGGGGAGAGCCAAACTATCAAACTTACAGAATTTGGTGACAGTTTCGATTATCCGCTTGTGGTCGGCCTCTAATGGGCAGACTTGCAGGTTTCAAATACCGCGAAATTATCAAAAAATTAAAAAAGCTAGGATTTCTATTTACCAGGCAAGCTGCAGGTAGCCATGAAATCTGGAACAATCCATCTACTGGCAGATACACCACCATACCGAATCATCAGGGAGATATGCCTGAAGGTACTTTAAGGGCGATACTCAAACAAGCAGATATTACAACAGATCATTTTTTAAAAGTTTAAATGACTCCGCTGGCCCAAGTCCGCCTGCAAGGATTGCGGGTGAGCCCTCCTTCGCTGGTTCAAGTCTTCCGGCGTGGATTGTGGGTGAGCGAGACTTGGACCCTGCTATTTAGAATATTGTCAGTATCACAGATTATTAAGGATTACAAGATTCCACAGATAGTGTTCAGTTCTGAGTCCGAAACCCAAAACCCAAAACCCAAAACCCGCTCCAAAGGAGTCCCTACAGGAAAACCCGAAACCCCAAACCCCAAACCCGCTCCAAAGGAGTCCCTACGGGAAAACCCGAAACCCACCCCCCCCTTTTCCCGTTATTTATTTTACAATTGGGTAAATAATGAAACAAACCACTCTTGGGGAATTTGAAGAAGTAGTTTTATTACTTGTAGCAGCCCAACACGACCAGGCTTACGGGCTCTCCATTACCAAGGTAATTGAGAAGCAACTCGAAAGGTCTGTGACCATGAGCAGTGTGCATACCGCTCTTTATCGCCTTGAGGAAAAGGGATTTGTAACCTCTGTAATTGGAGGGGCTACACAAATCAGGGGAGGCAGAAGGAAAAGGTTTTTTGTAATAACTTCTGTTGGGAAAAAAGCCCTGATCAGGGCAAGGGATGCCAGAAGCCATTTGTGGGGCATGATCCCGGAGTTTGTAATTGAAGCAAGTAAAAAATGAGGGATCAAAAGAAAATACACCCCCCGAAAATTGCAGACAGGCTCTTTGAGTGGTACTGCAATAACAAATTGGCAGAAACCATCCAGGGTGACCTGCACGAACGCTTCTATGAAGATCTTGAAATATATGGGAAGACAAAAGCCCGGCTAAAGTATTGGCTGAATATTGTCAGGTTTGCGAATAGATATACCCTGCGAAGAAGTTCTCGCAATGGCAATCGACTAAATTCCTGGGATATGCTTAAAAGTAATTTACTTACTTCTTACAGATATCTGATAAAACACCAACGTTATGCCCTGATCAACATATTTGGCTTATCCGTGGGTCTGGCCTGTTGCCTACTGATTTTTTTCTTTCTCAGAAATGAATTGACCTATGATCATTTCAACAAGGATGGGGAGGATATCTACAGGATCACCACGAAAATAAATTGGAGTTCGGGGGACTTTTCCCATTATGCCAATACTCAACCTGCATTAGCTCCCGGAATTCGAGGATTGTTCCCGGAAATCCAGAAAGTATCCCAATTGAGGTATGCCATGCGAACAGCCTTCACACGAGGGGAGCAAACTTTTTATGAAGATTACGGTTTTTATGCTGATTCTCTGTTTCTGGAAATTTTTACTTTCGGCCTTAAAGAGGGTGACCATGAAACAGCCCTTGACGAGCCCAATACCATAGTCATTAGCGAAGATTTAGCCCAAAAGTATTTCGGCAAACCAGACCCGATCGGGGAGTTGCTTATCATGAATCATGATCGAACCCTAAAAGTCACCGGAATATTGGAGCCAATCCCCAATAACTCACATATACAATTCGATTTTCTGATCTCATTCTTATCTTATGTCATACCAGATGGCTATGTTTCCGATCTCTCCAGTTGGACTTGGGCTGGATTCCTCACTTATGTACAACTGGAACCGGGTGCTGATCCTGATGCGCTAACAAATAAACTCGATCAATTGTACAAAGAGAAAATTGACAGGCCAACAGTTGAGTATAAGTCAAATGTGCAGGCATTATATGACATCTATTTAGGCTCTAATGGAATGACTGATGATTTGAACAGTCACTTGCGCACAGGCAACCGAAATACTACTTATGCCTTGGGACTGGTAGCCATACTGATTCTTTTGATAGCAAGTTTAAACTTTATGAACCTATCGGCTGCTATTTCAATAAACCGTGGCAAAGAGATCAGTTTGAGAAAAATCCTGGGTGCAAACAGATTAAGGGTGGTGGTACAATTGTTAACAGAATCCATGATGGTTACCCTCCTCAGTTTATATTTTGCTATACTTTGGGTGGCAATAAGCGCACCCTACATCACTCGGTATTTATCACTGGATTTCACCCTGGATTGGTCATTAGTGGCTGTATACTCACCCTATTTAATAATCATAGCACTCATGCTGGGTGTGTTCGCAGGCCTGTACCCATCATTATTGTTGTCACGTTTTGATACTATATTGGCACTAAAGAACAATTTAAAAATAGGCAGGGGAGGGGGAAGCCATGTTAGGAACGGATTGGTATTGATACAGTTTTGCATATCCGCGGGTTTGATAGTTTCAACCATGGTGATCAGTGCCCAGCTTCGGCATATGAGCAACCAATCCTTGGGATTTGACCAAGAAAATGTGATTGTGATGAGGATGCAACCGGATGACATGACCACAAATTATTCCACTTTAAAAAATGCCTTACGGCAAAATCCACAGGTTATCAATGTAAGTCGCAGTGAAAGATTAATAGGGGATCCCTGGCCGGCCAACTCCATCAGAGTGGAGGGTGAAGATGAAAACGACCTGAAACAGGTTTTGGGTAATCTGGTTGGGTTTGATTACCTGGAAACCATCGGCATCAAGTTAAAAGAGGGTCGGGATTTTATTGAGGGAAACCCTTTGGACTCTTTAC
>CBDVAV010000523.1:0-3973 GCA_965372055.1 uncultured bacterium
GAGCATTTTGACAAAATTTTGTCAACCTCTCTATTTATTTATTTAATACTCTCTATCATTCTGATAAAGAAAGCAAAATCACGAACCCAAGTGAAAACTCTTAAACGAGCTATTTGGCTTGTTTCCATTGCTTATACCGTCGGTGCTGTTCTGTATGCATTGTCAAGGTCATTATTCGACAGAGATATTGGCGATTTTTTACCAGCTGCCTACCTAACAGGCCTCATCTATTTGGTGAGCGCTTCCGTTATGAAAAATTCCCCGTTTTTTAAACAAAACAGCCTAGTTGTCAATCCGCGCTATAAAAAGTCACCTCTACCGAAGGAAGTAAAGTTGAGAATTGAACAAAAATTGAGAAAGGCTTTTGAGGAAGATAAAATTTTTCTTCATCCCGGTTTGAACATAGCCACATTATCAACACATTTAAATACTTCAGCGCATCATATTTCACAGGTTCTCAATGAATCTATCGGGCAAAATTTTTTCGATTTTGTAGCAAAATATCGAGTTGAAGAAGCATCTAAACTTTTGATAAAAGAAGAATTCCAATCTACAAGTGTTGAGATCATCGCTGAAATGGTTGGCTATTATTCGAAATCTGCATTTATTGTTGCATTTAAAAAGTTGAAAGGTACCACACCATCTGATTACAGAAAGTCTCAAATATCTTAGTTCTGCCTGTTATAAAAGTGAACTATCCGGTGGGCACATCCTCTGAGCCATGAGATTCCAGATATATTCGCTTGTTCAAATTAGAAATAGTTAAAAATGAATTTTACACTTATTTTCTAATTTTTCAATTAGTGACAACCTCGTGCATCAAGACTTTCAATCGTGCTTCGGGAATCAGACAAAAACCTGTACACTTGGGTGGGTACCTCCAACCTGCTCGGTTTTCCTACTCACGTCGAGGCGTTTTATCGAACAAGGAGATCACATTAAAACGATGGTTTATTAAGGTACGTTAAATGAAATTAATATCAGATGTTGGTATTAAGTTTATTGGATTCTAAAATACATATTATAGACATTACTTAAACAAAAATCGCAATGACAAACTCAAAAAAGGATAGCTTAATGAAAAAGAATTTTAGATTACTTATTCCCGCCCTGTTATTAATTGCCTTTGCAACATCATGCATTAGCCAAAAAGAAATAATTCCTGATACGAAATACTACCCTCCGAAAGGGGAAGCTAAAAATGTAGCTATTATGATGTTAGGAGGTTCTGAGGGAGGTCTTCCAAATTATTATGATACCACTGGTTTTACAGCAAGAGGCTATCCTTGTATGATTGTTGGTTATTTTGGAACCGAGAATACACCGGATCGCTTGGAGTTGATTCCTCTTGAGTATTTTGAAGATGCTATTATGAAGTTCAAGTCTCAGCCTGATGTGGGTAATAAGAAAATTTTAGTTTGGGGAAATTCCAAAGGCGGGGAGCTTGCTTTATTGCTGGCATCAAGATATAAACAAATAGGGGGTGTTATCGCAGAGGTACCCAGCTATGTAGTTTTTCAAGGTATTCGTACCTCCTCATCAAGTTGGTCATATAAAGGCGGACCTATTCCCTTCGTTCCGTATGCACCTTACGACCAGAGCAAAGTAGTAAATCGAGAATATCGTGAGATGTATGAACTATCACTGAAGCAGACAGCTGCCGTTGAGAAAGCTGCAATTAAAGTTGAAAATATCAATGGCCCCATTCTATTGTTAAGCGGTAGAGAAGATACAATGTGGCCTTCAAGCCAAATGAGTGAAATGATAATCAAAAGGTTGGAAGAAAAAGAGTTCCCTCATTGGTATGGACATTTTGCCTATGACGATGCAGGACATACACTGAACGATAGTTACATGATGGGAGGCAACAAGGATGGAAATAAAAATGCCAGAATAGATTCAGAGCAAAGAATTATTGATTTTATTAATAGATTATCTCAACAGTAATGTCATACTAAATGGAGAAGGAAGTTACAAACCGGTTGATCTTACCCAGTGCATAACCCTAGATCGTTTCATGAATCCCAGTTCGAAATTTCGAACTATAGGCCTTAATTGCAAATGAAAAGCTATTTTAGTGGCTTTTTTAAACTAAACCCTGGAATACATTGCCTGAATATAAATCTTATCACACAAACCTGGTTTGCTATACAAATTCAACTTTTTACCCGATGAATTTAGGTCAATAGTTCCGAAAAGTACTTTAAGTGGGTGGATCAATCAAGATGATAAAGAAGGATCAGCTATTGAATTCGAAGTGTTCGACTTATCGATCATTCCTTTCATTGGCAGCTTAACTAAAAAAGTAGCTGACGATTTAATATATTTAGTGTCATAGATGCGACAGAATCGTATTTCTTCATTTAATTATTCCTTGTTATCCAAGTTTCATTTCAAATTCAATTTCGTGTTTAATTGGAATCCCGTTGTCCCTTGCACAACCCTACATGATTTCACAATTCACTAACCCAAATTTGGGGTAAATCTATATCTATTTAAGTTTTAGAGGTATTTTGGTGATTTGAAATCTAAACTCCATTTTAATTTTGTCAATTTACAATAGCTACCATACTAATCTAGTTTTACTATATAAATTCAACTCACTTCCAGATGAATTCAAAGGAGTAATCCCAAAAAGCACATTGAAGAACTGGAAGGAGAAGTTCCATCAAGAGATATCTTTAAAGAACAGAAAGAACAAGCTCGAAAAGAAAGATTAAAACAGAACATGAAAGTTGAATGCTGTGAAAAGAAGTAGATCATACATCAAAGAGGTTTTAATGTATTGAATTATGATAAAGATTATTAACAAATTCAAAATACTAGTCAAAACTTAAGGATGATAGGGGTCATTAAAAAGGCTGTTAATGATTGGAATCAAAAACGAAATTTGGCAACTTGATTCGTAAAACTATTTATAGTTGTGTACGGTAGCAGCATATTGAAATAGTTAGTTTAATGTGAATATAATACCTTTTGACCAGTTCACCCTAACTAACTACTTTGTTGAGAAATGAATCACTCCGACTTCTCAGCTGATATTATATTGGACACCATACGTCCCATAGTTTTACCATCGGTACTAAGTTCATTGAGATAACCAGTGAGATTTCTTAAGAACTCATCCTGTCGATTGTCAGGTAATGCCCTCAACTTCGGGCCAATGGGTGTAGAGTAGGCTACATCGAGAGCACTCGAAATTCCTCCGTCAAAAACCAGGTTTTGTTCCTGTTGCCTAAGCTCTATATTATTAAATCCTATAGACTCAAACTGGGCAATCAAATCCGATCCCAGAATGAAATCGAACGGGGTACGCATCATTTCGGATATCTGAGACTCCCCCATATCCTCGAGTGCTTTACAAATTGATCCGAAATACTCACATTCATCTACCGTGCACCAGGTAGTGGCCACAATCTTTCCACCACCCTTTAAAACCCTATATATTTCCCTAGCTGCTTTATGTTTGTCTGGAAAAAACTGAAACCCTTGCTGACACACCACATAATCAATCGAGCCACTGGGGATTTTTAAATTATCTGCGGGACATTCAATAAACTCTACTGCAGACAAGTCTGAACACCTTTTCTTAGCCAATGACAGCATTTGTGCATTGATGTCTACACCTATCACCTTCCCGCTTGGACCTACTTGGTTTCCAAGCTGTCTTGCCACAATGCCAGTTCCTGTGGCCAGATCAAGTACGTGAAGGCCTGTCCATGGTTTAAGCGCCTCCACCATTCGAAATGCCCAAGGTTCAAAAAGGACCGGCACTAGTAAATTATCGTAAGCACTGGCAACGGAATCATCGCCAAAACTAAATTCCTGTGATTCGTTCATGATTTTCAGTTAAAGTATTTAATGTTTGTAAATTATATTAACTTCCACAAAGAAACGATAACCTTGACCCGGATGGATTAAAGCATGTTGCAAAGGAATTAAATATTGTTGCCCTTATTAACTAGGTGTTTGC
>CBDVAV010000524.1:0-3971 GCA_965372055.1 uncultured bacterium
TGATTTGAACATCCTTATTCGTTAATTTCTTTAATTCCTCTTTTATCTTGTCAACCTCGGTTCCTCCTTTTCCAATTACTACTCCAGGTCTTGCAGTGTGAATGGGTAGGGTAATTCGTTTTAATGTTCTTTCAATTACTATCTTGGAAATTCCTCCTTTAGGAATTCTGGCACTTATATATTTTCTGATACTCTGATCTTCAATCAATTTCTCGGAAAATGTACTTCCCCCATACCAGGCTGAATCCCAACCCTTAATGATGCCTAACCTGAAACCAATTGGATTTACTTTTTGACCCATTTTACTTTTTATTTTCTTTTTCCTCCGAAACTTGATCTGTATCTTCTGGTTGAGAAACAGTACTACTAATAACCATGGTGACATGATTAGATCTCTTTCTTATCCTATGAGCCCTTCCTTGGGGAGCAGGTCTTAACCTTTTCAACATCCTCCCACTATCTACAAATATCACGCTGACTATGAGGTCTGCCTCTTCAAGTTTCTGATCCTCATGATGTTGTTGCCAATTTGAAATAGCTGACAATAGAAGTTTTTCCAATCTGGCAGCTCCTTGGTTAGGTTCCAGTTTTAAAATATTTAATGCAATATTTACTCTTTTGCCTCTTATGAGATCTGCCACCAATCGCATTTTGCGTGGTGAAGTAGGAACATTTTTTAATTTCGCAACTGCCTCCATTTAAATTTACCTTTTAGTGGTATGGCCTCTATATGTTCTTGTGGGTGCAAATTCACCCAGCTTGTGTCCAACCATGTTTTCCGTTACATAAACAGGGATAAACTTATTTCCATTATGAACTGCAAATGTATGACCTACAAAATCCGGAGAGATCATTGACCTCCTCGACCAAGTCTTGATAACCGACTTTTTACCGGACTCATTCATGACATCTACTTTCTTTTCCAGTCTATAATCTATATACGGTCCTTTTTTTAGTGATCTAGCCATTACTTCCTTTTACTGATTATCATACGATCAGAATATTTCTTCTTTGCCCTGGTTTTAAATCCTTTGGCATATATGCCATTTCTTGATCTGGGGTGTCCCCCTGAAGCTTTTCCTTCACCACCACCCATGGGATGGTCTACTGGGTTCATTGCTACCCCTCTAACTCTTGGCCGTCTACCAAGCCATCGTTTGCGTCCTGCTTTGCCAAGTTTTTCATTCATGTGTTCTGAATTTGAAACAGACCCGATGGTTGCCAAGCATGATATCAATATCATTCTCATTTCTCCCGATGGCATCTTTACAGTCGCATACTTACCTTCTCTCGCTAATAATTGCACATAGGACCCAGCACTTCTAGCTATTGCCCCTCCCCTACCAGGCTTGAGTTC
The DNA here is from genome assembly GCA_965372055.1 of uncultured bacterium. Taxonomy (GTDB): domain Bacteria; phylum Bacteroidota; class Bacteroidia; order Cytophagales; family Cyclobacteriaceae; genus CBDVAV01. The sequence goes on from CBDVAV010000524.1 coordinate 1,358, forward strand.
AATATTATGAATAATAGTACCCAGGGGAATTTTAGATAATGGCAGAGTATTTCCCAATTCAGGAGCTACATCTTCCCCAGAAATCACAGTTTGCCCTACTTTTAATCCTTCAGGGGCTATAATATATGACTTAGAACCATTAACATAATACAGCAGAGCTATTCTTGCAGATCTTACGGGATCATATTCAATGGTTTTAACAGTACCAGGTACATTAAACTTATTTCTTTTAAAATCAATAACACGAAGTCTTCTTTTATGTCCACCCCCCATATATCTCATGGTCATCTTGCCTCTGTTATTTCTTCCACCACTTTTCTTCAACGGCTTTAAAAGCGATTTTTCAGGTTTATCAGTGGTAATCTCCTCAAATGTCGGAGCCAACCTAAATCTTTGTCCTGGAGTTGTTGGTTTTAGTTTTTTTAATGCCATCCTCTACAATATTATATGCTACTGTAAAAATCTATTACTTCTCCCTCTGCCACAGTTACAATAGCTTTTTTAAACTTGGAGGTCCTACCGGTAACGATTTTAGATTTGGTGTACCTGGTTTTTGATTTTCCCTGATACCTCATGGTCCTGACGTTTTCAACGGTAACTCCATATATTTTCTCTACTTCTTTTCTGATTTCAATTTTATTGGCTTTATCATTTACAATAAAGCCATATTTCCCTGCCTCGTTGAGCGCAGATATTTTTTCAGTAACCAGGGGTTTTATTAAAACACTCATCATTTCACTTTAAAAGTTCACTTACTCTCTCAATTGAGTTTTCTACAAACATCAGGTTATCAGCGTTGAGTACATCGTAAGTGTTTAATTTGTCTGCCGTGATCACCTTTGCATTTTTTAAATTCCTACTCGATAAAACAATATTCCTATCTGGTTTTGGGATAATGAGCAATGTCTTTTTATCATTTAAGGATAATGCCGCCAATATATTCAGGTAATCCTTGGTTTTGGGCGCATCAATACTAAATTCCTCGATTACAGCAATATTTTTATCTTTCGCTTTGTAAGTCAATGCAGATTTCCTTGCAAGCTTAGTAAGTTTCTTGTTCAGCTTGATCGAATAATCCCGCGGCCTGGGGCCGAATGCTCTCCCTCCTCCTCTAAAAATCGGCGATTTAATACTCCCGGCCCTGGCAGTCCCAGTCCCTTTTTGCTTTTTTATCTTTCTTGTGGATCCAGAAATATCCGCACGTTCTTTAGTCTTATGTGTTCCCTGTCTGCGGCTGGCCATAATCCTTTTAATATCCAGATATATGGCATGATCATTAGGTTCAATGCCAAAAATATCTTTTGAAAGGGACATTTTCCTTCCTGTTTCTTCTCCGCTTTTAGTTAAAACTGATAAATTCATCTTATTTCTGTAAGATTACGGTTGAATTATTGGGTCCTGGTATGGAACCACTAACCAAAACAAGGTTCTCTTCAGGAATGATTTTCAATACTCTTAAATTTAATACCTTCACTCTGTTGCCACCCATTCTGCCAGCCATTCTCATTCCTTTGAAAACCCTGGAAGGGTACGATGCACCTCCAATGGACCCCGGAGCTCTCAACCTATTATGCTGTCCGTGTGTTGCCTGTCCAACTCCGGCAAAATTATACCTTTTAACAACACCTTGAAATCCTTTGCCTTTAGATTTACCAATTACGTCCAAATAATCCCCTTCAACAAAGACATCTTGAATTGAGACTTCTTGCCCTAACTGAACTCCACCTTCAAATTCTATTCTGAAATTTCTAAATTCTGCCACTTCTTGCTTGGGTGTAGTTTTAGCTTTCGAAAAATGTCCTATTAGTGGCTTTGGGGTACTTTTTTCGCTTCTTTCACCGTAACCCAATTGAACTGCGTTGTAACCGTCAGTATCCTGATTTTTAATTTGGGTGATGATACAAGGCCCAGCTTTAACAAGTGTGCATGGAAATTGTTTTCCATCCTCGTTATATATACTTGTCATCCCTATTTTTTTCCCTATTATTCCTGACATTTCTATTATAAAAATTCAATTATTTCGTATGAATTCAAGAATTATTCTGCAAAAGACTGCAAAGATAGCAAATTTAAAATCTCTTCCCAAAAGCAATTAGGCTGATTTTTTATCAATTATTTCCTGTGCCTTGCGGGCATAGAATGCTTTTCTGTATCCAAATGCCCATTTTCTTTCATTAAAAAAATAAGCCATACGGCTTATTGCTCATAAAAAAAAGAATGCAATCATTTATTGCATTCCGAAATTCAATAATGTATTAAACCTTAATTTCAACATCTACACCGCTAGGCAGTTCAAGTTTCATTAGGGCATCAACGGTTTTTGTGCTATTTGAATAAATATCCACCAATCTTTTGTAAGTACACAATTGAAACTGCTCCCTTGATTTCTTATTGACGTGCGGCGATCTCAATACCGTAAATTTCTCCTTAACAGTAGGAAGGGGTATTGGCCCACTTACCACGGCCCCTGTTGTTTTTACTGCTCTAACAATCTTTTCTGAAGATTTATCTACAAGATTGTGATCGTAAGACTTGAGTTTGATCCTGATTTTCTGGTTCATAATCTCTATAAATTAACTGGTACTCCTTTAACTTCTTCAATAATATTTTCTGC
>CBDVAV010000525.1:0-3971 GCA_965372055.1 uncultured bacterium
CCAGATATTATATCCGCTGCCCTTTAATGTGTATTCTTGGGTCGCCTCATGGTATATTACCGATCCTTTTATTTTAGGGTTTCCAATGTCCGAATTATCCTTAAAAACACCCAAGTTGGAATTTTGGCAAAAGGCTGTTTTTATAAGTAGGAAAATGAAAATTGAAATCGAAATTTTCTTGATGATGATTTTCATGGTTTTCGTTTTTGGATGCTGTCAATAAATTTCCGAAAGATATTTTAAAAACTACTGGACATATCTACCAAATACGCTGGTTATTGGTAACCTGGTTGAATTACTATTGTATTGAGAGATTAGATTGGTGCTAATTATATTTACAATCAGTATTCTTTGATTTGACATGATATGATTTATAATTTGAAGCTTTAGGATCCATACAGCCTTCTAGGTTGAGTAATTCGACTTTCCTAAAATGAATGGGATGGCTCTCACTTTGCAATGAAATATAACCTCCTGTTAAAGTTTGTCCATCGATTTTAATTGCTGGGTCGTAATTGTTAACTGCCCCCCCGCCAATTTGTGGCTTACTGTATTGGAATACTACTTCACCATCCGAAATATGTTGAATGAGGGAATCGCCCAATACCAACAACTCTGCGGTTACCCATTGATCACCATGATAAGTTTTTGATGTTGAATTAATACAATGTTCAGTAATCAATTTCCCATCAATCACCACATTGGTGCCTGGTGTACATAAGTTAAGTGTTGATCTTTCATTTTCACCATCACCACCTAAAAATTGTGCTTCCAGGGAAATTGGAAAATCCTGATCTTTTCCCATACTTTTTGCAGATTGGCCATGAAACATAATGCCGCTATTGCGATATGCCCAATTTGCACCACCCTCTACTTGCTCCCCAACAAATCGGTATTCAACACGAAATCTATAATATGAGAAAGGGGCTTGATAAAAAATGTGGCCATACCTTTCTCTAAATTGGTCATAGCCATCATAATTTACCTTCATTAACCCATCTTCAACAATAAATGTATTGCGGTAATTATCGTTTAGCTGATACCCATTTATCTTTACATCCCAACCATCTAAGTTTTCACCGTTGAATAAAGCAATCCATTCCTCTTTTTCCGGATTCTGGGCGAGCATTTGTTGAGGAAATCCCCCAATGATGAAGATTATGTATACTAAATAATTGGAACTGTAGCTTTTAAATGTATTTATCCAACTCATCTTTATATGCCAAGTTTAAATCTGGAGTGGTTTGATATAATAGATATTACAATTTATGCAATATTTATCTTCAAAGAAAAAAAATGATACTTGCCATTGGGATGTTTAGGTGATGATGCTGTCCAATTAGTATAGCTAATAAGTATCTGATGGATTAGTTAACAGACAGCACTGCACAAAGCTAAATTTATAGCACTTAATTGGAATACCCATCAGATACATTTTAAACACGAAAAGTAAAGGCTAAAGCCCGTAATGATCTCTTTCTACCCTTCAGCCCTAAAGGGCTGAGTTAGTGGATCGCCAGTTACTGAGTAAATAGATCAAGATTATATTTTCACACCGGCAAGATAGCCTACGTAAATATTGCAGATATCAGCCATAATCACCGCAATACATGCACATAGCCATTATAACTTTTGTCCTTCCTGAAAGCATTTTTTAGATTATAGAAATAAATACCTGTTGATATTTTATCAGCATTCCAATCCCCTTTATAATCCCCGGTTTTGTACACTTGTTTGCCCCATCTATTGTAGACATCGAGTTTCCATGTCCCTTCTTCCAAACCAATAATCTCAAAAGTTTCATTGATATTATCCTTTTGGTTAGGAGTAAAAGTATTGGGTATTAATACAATATCCGCCTGTACAAATACTTCCTTTTCTCTCACCACCGTACACCCATCACTTGATTCAAAATAGAGTTTGATGGTAAATGTTCCGCTCTTTTCGTAGATGTAAGTGGGATATGCCTCTTCAAATGTACTGCCATTGCCCATATCCCATATCCACACCGCCTTTTCTACGTCCTCATGCAAAATTGTTATTTCCTCTCCAACAAAAGGATTATCAGGTGAAATCTCAAAGTCCATTTCACTTACATCGAAAATAGTCAATTCTGTTCCCTCATCGATTGCCAACTGGCATCCGTTATTATCTTCCAGGACCAGGATTGGGAAGTAAGTGCCCGGATTTTCATATTGGTGTGATACGGATTTTCCCTCACCCAATTGACCATCCCCGAAATCCCAGATATATTTTACCGTGTTAATTGCATCCGCTTCAAAGTCCACACTACGGTTGGTACAACCATTTAATTCGCTGATGGAATAAGACCCGTAAGGGCCTCCCAGGTTAATCAGGTTATAAACTGTAGCTGTATCTTTACATCCCGTATTATCGGTCACTACCAAGCTTACATCATATGTGCCAGGGACAGTAAAAGTATTTGACGGGTATTGTAAATTGGAAATACTTCCATCACCAAATTCCCAATACCACTCAGAAATATCTTCGAATGACTGGTCCACAAATGTGGATGTCAATGGCGGGCATTCCGCAGAAATTTGTTCAGCTATAAACCCAGCATTGGGCTTGTTGATTTCTATAAATGCATTTTTTGCTATTTGATCGGTACAGCCATAGGTATCTGTTGCCACCAAGGTGACATTATATGATCCTGCGGATGCATAATTTGCCGAAGGATTACCTACACTTGATGTTAGCCCATTTCCAAAATCCCATTGATACGATGAGGCATTTTCTGATAGATTTTGGAAAGATAACGGCTCATCTATACAATGTGTGCTTGTTGCTGTACTGAATTCTGCCACCGGATTGGTAAAAACAATCACATCTTCCTTAATTACAGTACACGCACCCTCGGCATTTGCCAAGCTTAGGGATACAGAGTATATCCCCAGATTGGAATAAGTATGTTGCGGATTTTGGGAAGTGGAGGTATTTCCATCACCGAAATCCCAAAACCAACCTGTAACAGGAGGGGACGCTATGGATTTATCTGTAAAGTTAACCACAAGTTCATCACAATGATTATCAAAATCTTTATCAAAGCCGCCTACAATATCAAATACATTGATATAATCTACCCTGGTTTTTTTGTCACCACATCCATCTGCATCCCAGACAGTAAGCCCTATGGTATATTTACCTGGCAAGTCATATTTTTTACCTTGTGGGTTTCTTTCTTTGGAAAATGTGCCGTCGCCAAAATCCCAAAGCCATTTTAATGCAAATTCAGATTTATCAGTAAAGTTTACCGTAAGGTTTTTGCAGGCTGCTAAATTATCAGCAGTAAAATCTGCTTTGACATCCATAATAGTAGCAGTCTTTACCAAGGATACATTATTACAACCTGTAGTATTGCTTGATACAGATAAAGAGATATTATAAGCACCTGTTTGGGTATAAGTATGGGATGGGCTGTGGTCCTGGCTACTTGGGTTTCCATCTCCAAAGTCCCACAACCATACATCATCACCTGTTGAGCCATTTAAAATAGTCACAGAATAAGGATCGGAACAGCTTTTTGTTATAACAAAATTAGGCCAAGGATCTTTTATTTCTATTGCATTTGATATAACTAGCTGGTCCTTACATCCCATATTGGTGACATCCAATATTACTGTGTAAATTCCTGGCTCTTTATAATTATGAACCGGGTTTTGTAATTGGGAACGAGTCCCATCCCCAAAATCCCAACACCACCAATTTGCATTACTGGATAAATCTGTAAATTGTATATCTTCAAATACACAGGCTTCTGCCTTGTCATAGGAAAAATCAGCCTCAGGTATTACATCTGTAACTACCACCTGATGCATTACTTCAGCAGTACATCCAGTAGCATTTATTACTTTAAGCACAACATCATAGAATCCGGAATCTGTAAAAGTGTGGTTTACAGTTTCCAGTGATGAGGTGCTTCCATCACCGAAATCCCAAGACCAACTGGT
>CBDVAV010000526.1:0-3968 GCA_965372055.1 uncultured bacterium
CTTGGGTGCAAGTTTTCCTATGAGGTACAGGAAGAACCAAATGGCCTGGCACAGGCATTTGTGATCGGAGAAGAATTTATAGCTAATGAGAAAGTCGCCCTAGTATTAGGCGACAATATATTTTACGGGGCGGGATTTATGGAGCAAATTCAACTTTGCAATGATCCAGACGGCGCCATTATTTTTGCTTATCACGTGAATGATCCGGAAAGGTATGGGGTAATTGAGTTCGACGATGATTATAATGCCTTGTCTATTGAAGAGAAACCATCACAACCCAAGTCAAATTATGCCGTCCCGGGCCTGTATTTTTATGATAATAATGTGGTAGAAATAGCAAAATACCTTAAACCAAGCGAGAGGGGAGAGTATGAGATAACTGATATTAATCTTCACTATCTAAAAAATGAAAACCTAAAAGTTAGTGTAATCAGCCGTGGTACGGCATGGCTGGATACCGGAACTTTCTATTCATTAATACAAGCTGGACAGTTTGTACAGGTAATCGAGGAAAGACAAGGACTTAAAATAGGCTGTATTGAAGAAGTGGCTTACCAAATGGGGTATATTGATTCCACTCAATTGAACGCATTGGCCAAGCCTATGATAAAAAGTGGGTATGGGGAATATTTAATGAGATTATTAGGTAAATGAACCCCTCAGATCACATATTAGTCACGGGAGTTGCAGGCTTCATTGGTTTTCATTTGGCAAAACGACTGATTGAAGATGGACAATCAATTATAGGTATTGATAATCTAAACGATTATTATGACCCTGAACTTAAAGAGGCCAGATTAAATATTTTAAAAAAGTCAGACAATTTTATTTTTTATAAAGAGGATCTGAAAAACCGGGAGGGAATCGACCAGATTTTCTCCAATAAGAAGCCAAGGAAAGTTGTGCACCTCGCTGCCCAAGCTGGTGTTCGATACTCCTTGGAAAACCCTCACGCTTATATAGATAGCAATATCCTGGGCTTCATGAATATCCTGGAAGCATGCAGGAATTATCCGGTTGAGCATTTGATCTTTGCCTCTTCAAGTTCGGTTTACGGAGCTAATACAAAAATGCCCTTTTCGGTACATGATAATGTTGACCATCCTCTATCCCTTTATGCAGCTACCAAGAAAGCCAACGAATTGATGGCACATACCTATTCCCATTTGTTTATTATTCCTTGTACCGGACTGAGGTTTTTCACGGTATATGGTCCCTGGGGAAGGCCGGATATGGCTTTGTTTCTTTTCACCAAGGCTATTCTTGAAGGTAAACCAATTGATGTTTATAACTATGGGGATATGGAGCGTGATTTCACATATATTGATGATATTGTTGAAAGTTTAGTGAGGTTATTGCCAAAAAACCCTTCAGCAAATCCAGTATGGTCGGGGGAGGATCCTGATCCTGCCACTAGTTTCAATCCCTACAGTATTTATAATATTGGGAACAATAGTCCGGTTAAGTTAATGGACTTTATTAAGGCCATTGAGATTAGCATTGGAAAAAAGGCTGAAATGAATATGATGCCCATCCAGGATGGAGATGTTCCGAGAACCTGGGCTGATACCAAGGATCTTTATCAAATGATAGACTTTCAACCATCAACAGCGATTCAAAATGGAGTTGAAAAGTTTGTTAATTGGTACCGGGATTTTTATGATATTTAATTTTGTAATCTATAATTCAAATGGAAAAAATAGCTGTGATTGGATTAGGATACGTTGGTTTGCCCTTGGCTGTTGAGTTTGGCAAGCAGAGGGATGTCGTGGGTTTTGATATTAATTCCAAGAGGATTGAAGAGCTTAAAAAAGGTGTAGAAAAGACTGGGGAGGTTGAGGCAGAAGAATTATCTCAGGCTAAGCATTTAACATTTACTACTTTAGAAGAAGACATAAAATCAGCCAAAGTCTATATAGTGACAGTTCCAACCCCGATTGATGAATTTAAAAAACCGGATTTGGGGCCACTTACCAAAGCCAGTAACACAGTAGGTAAAGTATTAAAAGAAGGTGATCTTGTTATTTATGAATCCACTGTTTATCCGGGTTGTACAGAGGAAGTTTGTGTTCCGATATTAGAAAATGTTAGTGGACTTAAGTTCAACAAGGATTTCCATTGTGGATATTCCCCTGAAAGAATTAACCCGGGAGATAAACAACACAGGCTGCCAAATATTAAGAAGGTAACTAGTGGGAGTACACCTGAGATTGCTGATATGGTTGATGATCTATATTCCTCAATTATCACAGCCGGGACGCACAGGGCCTCCTCTATAAAGGTCGCGGAAGCCGCCAAAGTAATCGAAAACGCACAACGTGACTTGAACATTGCTTTTGTAAATGAATTGTCATTGATTTTCGATAGGATAGGGATAAGTACACTGGAAGTTCTTGAAGCAGCCAGTACTAAATGGAATTTCCTGCCCTTCAAGCCAGGATTAGTTGGGGGACATTGTATAGGAGTAGATCCATACTACCTGACCCATAAGGCCCAGAGTTTGGGTTATCACCCGGAAGTGATCCTGGCTGGAAGAAAAATAAATGACAATATGGGTGTATTTGTGGCCAATAAGGTGATTAAATTAATGTCACAAAATGGGAACAAAATAAAGGGCAGTAAAGCCCTAATTCTCGGGATTACATTTAAGGAGAACTGCCCTGATATTCGTAACAGTAAGGTAATCGATGTGATACGAGAATTGGAAAGTTTTGGAGTGGATATAGATGTATACGATCCACATGCAGATCCTACTGAAGTAAATGATGAATATAATATAGAATTGAAAAAGTCAATTGATGAGGGACATTATGATGTGATTGTACTGGCAGTTGCCCATAATGAATTCAAAACATTGAATTTAGATAATCTAAAAAATGATAAGTCTGTTATTTATGACATCAAAGGATTTCTTGAAGACTCAACTGTAAATATGTTGTAAGTCATCGAAACTGCCAGTATAATGCGTCGGGGCTGTGCAATAAGTACTTTTTTACGTCATTCCCGTGAGACGGTAATCCGTAACCATTTGGTATTCAGAAGATTGAGATTATCCGATCAAGCCTGCCTGTCTCAGACACGGTCGGATAATGACGATATGTTGCTTAGAAGTTCAGCATGACATGTAAAGCGTTTTATCAACAATAATGATAAAGCCACAATTATTTAAATACCATTTAAATACCATGAAAATCAAAATGGTTGACCTGCATGGTCAATATCTGGGGATTAAAGATGAAATTGATGAGGCAATAAACTCGGTTTTAAAATCCGGTCAATTCATTAATGGTAATCAAGTAGAGCAATTCTGTAACGAATTTGCAGATTATCTTGATGTAAATCATGTAATTCCATGTGCCAACGGAACCGATGCCCTTCAAATTGCTATGATGGCATTAGAATTCAAACCAGGGGATGAGGTAATAATGCCTTCATACAATTATATTTCAGCGGCTGAAGTTACATTATTGCTAGGGTTGAGGCCTGTGTTTGTGGATGTTGATCGCCAAACATTTAATATCGATGTATCACAAATTGAGGATAGCATTACTTCTAATACAGTAGCCATACTCCCTGTTCACCTATATGGACAATGCGCAGATATGGAACCAATCTTAAGGATAGCAGATCGATATAAATTAGCTGTAATAGAAGACAATGCGCAATCCATTGGAGCCGAATATACTTTTTTAGACGGTAGTGTAATCAAAGCCGGGACCATGGGAAAGATTGGAACTACCTCGTTTTACCCAACCAAGAATTTGGGATGTTATGGTGATGGAGGGGCTTTGATGGTTAACGATAGACAGTTAGCAGAAAAATGCAGGGCAATTGTTAACCATGGTCAATCTAAAACTGGGATACATGACAGAATTGGAATAAATTCCAGGCTAGATGAAATACAAGCAGCAATACTTAGGGTGAAACTGAGACATCTTGATGAGTATATTAATCATAAGAGAAGTGTT